>JANNNL010000621.1:0-2644 GCA_031398525.1 Actinomycetes bacterium
GGTGGCGGCGTGAGAAGCGAGGGGGTGCGATGGGGGTCGATAGGGCCCAGCGGCGCGGTCGGTTAGCGGGACATGCCGCCGTCGACGATGAGGATCGTGCCGGTCACGAACGACGACGCGTCGCTGGCGAGGTAGAGAGCGGGGCCGACCATCTCGTCGGGTTCGGCGATGCGGCCGAGGGGGATCAGGGCTCGGCCCTGGTTGGCCAGTTGCTCGTCGGTAAACGCCTTGGTGACCATGTCCGTGCGGAAGGTGCCGGGCATGATCGCGTTGACCCGCACCGGGGACAGGTCGACGGCCATCGACTTTGTCATCTGCAGCATCGCGGCTTTGGCGGGCGGATACAGGTATCGCTGCGGGGTCGGCATCACCGCCGCGATCGACGAGATGTTGATCACCGACCCGAGGCCGCCAGCCGCCAAGTGTTGCGCAGCGGCCTGAACGAGCAGCATCGGTCCGAGCAGGTTGGTGGTGAACGCGCCATGGAATGCCTCGCCGTCAACGTTCACAAGGGTGCGATCGAGCACCGTCCCGGCGTTGTTGACCAGGATGTCGATCCGCCCGAGACATGCGATCGTCGTGTCGACCAGTGCGGTGATGTCGTCGGCGTTCTGCATCCGGACGGCAACGGCGAGCGCTGCGCCGCCTAGCGCGGCGATCTCGGCGACTACGTCCTCGCATGCCTCGATCTTTCGGCTGGCGACGACGACCGTCGCCCCGGCCTTGGCGAAACCCAGAGCGATGGCCCGCCCGAGGCCCCGCGATCCACCGGTCACGATCGCTACACGGCCGGTCAAATCGAACAAACGGTCCAGGTCGGGATGCACCCCCGAAGTCCACCACACCGTCTGCTTCGTTCATCAACCGCACGGACCGGAGACCCCAGTTACCCGTGGCCGTCCGATTCCCGCCGGTTGACCCATCGCCCCACGGCTACCCTTGGACCATGACGACGCGCACCGTTCTGGGTTCTTGCCATCACGATTGCCCCGATACCTGTGGCTGGGTGGTGACCGTCGAGGACGGCAAGGCGGTGCAGATGCGCGGCAACGCCGAGCACCCGTACTCCCTTGGCGAGCTGTGCCCAAAGGTCAACCGGTTCCTCAAGCGGGTCAACGCGGACGACCGCGTGCTCTATCCGATGATCCGCACCGGAGCCAAGGGAGCAGGCGAGTTCCGCCGGGCAACGTGGAATGAGGCGGTCGCAATGATCGTCGAACGGGTCAACGCGACAGTCGAGCAACACGGCGGCGAGGCGATCTTGCCGTGGAATGATGCCGGTACGCAGGGGCTGATCCAGATGTCGTGTCTCGACCGGCGGTTCTTCGCCAAGCTCGGGGCCTCACGTCTGACAGGCTCAATCTGCGGCAACACAGCCAAGGCCGGCACGAGCACCACCTACGGCTCGGGTCGCAGCACCGACCCGATGGATGTGCGATACGCCGAGGTGATCATCTTGTGGGGCACCAATACCCGGCTCACCAACCGTCATCTGTGGCCGTTCATTGAGGAGGCCCGAGCCAATGGCGCCCAGGTCATCGTCATCGACCCGATGCGAACGATGACCGCCGATTCGGCCGATTGGTTCATCCAGCCGCTGCCCGGCACCGACGTCGCCCTGATGCTGGGGATGATGCACGTGCTCATCCGAGACGGACTCGTCGACGATGACTACGTCACCAACCACTCGACCGGGTACGGCGACCTCGTTGCCCAAGTGGCCGACTGGACTCCCGAACGGGCGGCCGCCGAGTGTGGATTGGATGTCGCCGATGTCGAGCGGCTCGCCGCCCTCTACGGCAGCACGAAGAAGACCTTCCTGCGCACCCTGATCGGGGCCGAACACCACGAGAACGGGGCAATGTTCTTCCGCACTCTCGCCTGTCTGCCGATCCTCACCGGCGCGTTCACGGTGCAGGGTGGCGGATTGTCGCGTTCGGTCGGCTCGTGGAACTCGTTGCACATCGACGACTCGGTCTACGACTCCCCCGACGCTCACGACACCCGCCAGATCAGCATGAACCACCTCGGCCGGGCGTTGATCGACCCCGAGGTCGGGGTACACGCCTTGTTCGTCTGGGGTGGGAACCCGGTCGTGTCCATCCCCGAGGCCGGCGTCATCCGCAAGGGACTCGCCCGCGACGACCTGTTCACGGTCGTCAGCGAGCAGTTCATCACCGACACGGCGCTCTACGCCGACGTCATCCTTCCGGCGGCAACGCAGATCGAGCAGTTCGACCTCGTTCCGTCATGGGGCAGTTTCTATTTGGGATGGAATGAAAAGGCAATCGAGCCGCTCGGCGAGGCGGTGCCCAATACGGAGATGTGGCGTCGACTCGCCACCGGATTCGAGATGAGCGATCCGCTGTTCGATCTCGACGACGAGGCTTTGATCACCCTTGCCATGCACGATGTCGACGTCGATCTGCTTCGCAAGCAGGGATTCCTGCGTTATGACATCCCCGATGTCTTCCTACCCTATGCCGAGGGCGGGTTCGCCACCCCCGACGGCAGGGCACTGCTCCGCGCCGACGGCCTGGCGTCACTGGGACTCCCGACGTTGCCCACATACAGTCCCCCGCCGACAGCAACGGCCGCGACTCCACTTCGCCTCATGACCCCCAAACTGCATACGCGGTTCTTG
>JANNNL010000633.1:0-2528 GCA_031398525.1 Actinomycetes bacterium
CAGCCTCCCCGCCCGGTTCACACTCGAACCCGGCAAGTGATGCCAGAACGTGCGGTTTCGGCGACGATCTGGCATCACTTCGGACGACGAGCCTCTGGTTTCCGTCGACCGTGAGAGGTTCGTGGCTGACCGATGGTCGGCTGGCCGTTCGCCGGTCACGTGGTGGTAGATCCGCCGCGGAGCCGCTCGACTTCTGCCAGTAGTGCGGCCACTTCAGCCTCGGCCTGTGCCGCCCGGGCTTCGGCGGTGTCGGCCCGAAGTTCGGCGACATCCGCGCGCTGGTCGGCTTCGACCAGCCAGTCGAACGGATCGTCGCCGGGTCGGACCATCCGCCCGGCTGGGCAGCAGACCGCCAGATGATGACCGACCATGGCGAACGTCATTCCGAGGCCCGGACTCGGAACCCCGATCGCCGATGCCTCGGTCGTCTCGTCGCCTTGCAATTCGACTCGCATGATTGATTCGCGGCGCGGATCAAGGACGTACACCTCGCTCACGCCGAGACGAAGGAGGCGAGTACAACGGCCGCGAATCTGAGCCCGTGTGTTCGACGGTGAAACAATTTCGATGCAGACCGACGGCAGCGGATCGTCCGGGCCGGGCTCGTAGCACCCGAAGTCACGCCCCGCGGCACCCGGAATGACCATCAAGTCGGGGGCGGTATGCGGTCGCCCGTCGGGGGCGGCGAAGGCCACGTTGCCGGTGACCAAGTGGTCGGTTCCGGCGAGGGTGTGGCGGGCCGAATTGAGAAGCACCAGGCCCCAGTCAACATGCGCGGTGGATTCCATCAGGGGGTTGTGCTCCTGCCCGGGCAGATGCGCGTAGTCCACTGAACGCTCAGTCACAGCGGCAAAGGTATCGCGATTCATCGAACTCCCGATCTACGGGTTGACAGCTTGGGGGAAGCACGACTCACGATAGAGCAGGGGTGTGTCGCGGTTCCGAGGCAGCGTGCCGGTTACCCGCTGATCGAGACATCGAGTTGCTCGAGGACCTCGCCGCTGGTGCCGAGCCAATCAACCCGGACGACGCCGACACTTCCGGGATCACGCCGATCCCGGGGCCGTAGCCAACGGAGTAGAAGTGCGAGCGGTAGTTGGCGAACGGTCCAGGTTCGGCTTCGACCGTCCCACCATCGCTGAACGTGAACCGAACGGTGGCAACGTTCGGTGGTGTCGCCCCTACCAGGTCGATCGTGTCGCCCCGTGGGCGAACCACAGTGTTCGCGGCGATTCCGTCGCCGCAACCGTCGACGTAGCCGAAGCCCACGCATTCCGTGTCACCGATTCGGACGATCACCAGCCCGTCACCGTCATTGTCGTCGGCGTCGTAGCGCACCACGCTCGGGTTGGTCGGAGTGTTGCCACCAACTACCCGGTGGGGAATGACGGAGGGGCCTGGCATGGGACGGATTCCTTCGGCGATGCTCAGCAGCGAGTCGACTTGGCCGGGTAGCACGGCGACCCATGCCAATACGCCAGGGCGTTCTTCCCAGACGATTGCCGGCGAATCCCTATTCTCGAAACGGACGGCCACATGGCCTCGGACGGTTGCGTTGCTGAACGATCCGGGACGGCCCTGATTCCCCCAGATATCGGCGTAGTTCTGCGGCGTGACGTGGGCAAACGTGGTGCCCACAGAAACCCCGGGGTAGTCGACGAGACCGACTCCGGCGATGCCTTCCAACTCGGCGCAGGCGGAGTAGTCGGGGGTGAGCACGGCGCAACGGGTGAGATTCTCGAAGAAGTCGAGGTTGACGATCGGTTCCCCGAGGCTTTCTGGACCAATGTAGAAGTCGCTGGGCCCCCGCGACGACCGCGAGATCGTCGAAGCCGTGGCACCCGTAGTTATCGCAGGTGATCGACGCCGGCCAGACATGGCTGGCGACAACTCCACCGGGGGCGGTACAGGTAGGCGACCGGGTTGGTCATCGCTTGCACTTGCGTCCAGTGTTCCTACGCCCAGCTCAGGGCATCGACCGTGACCGCCCGACCGTCAACCGGACCGTAGGTGGCGACCAAGGCGCCACTTCCGATCGGTGCGCTCAGACCAGCCCGGCGATCATTGAAGCGGCTCGTTGAGTGCCGTTGGCGGCGCGGACCTGGGTGCCGATGGTGGTGAGACGCGAGCGCAGGCCGGCGTTGGTGAGGAGGCGGGTGATTTCCCCGGTGAGCTGGGCGCCTTCGAAGCCGTAGGTGGGTAGGCGGACGCCGAAGCCGGTCTCGTCGACCCGTTGGGCGTTGTCGTACTGATCCCAGAACAGCGGGAGGGCGATCATTGGTTTGCCGAAGTGGAAGCACTCGGTGGTCGTGTTGTTGCCCGCGTGGGTGATCACCAGATCGACCAGCGGCAGCACGTTCGTCTGCGGCACCTGCGCTGCACCCCACATGTTGTCGGGCAGGTCGTACGTGTCGGCGAGCGGCCCCTTCGAGACGATGTACCGGTGCGGGGTCTCGGCCAACACGGCCACGAGCCTTCTCATCAACGCGACGTCGGCGGACCCCAGCGAGCCGAGCGACAGGTAGATC
>JANNNL010000640.1:0-3455 GCA_031398525.1 Actinomycetes bacterium
CAGCGCGGCAACCGATGGTGCGTCGTTGGAGGCCTCCGCCGCCGCAGCAAGGCACGCGGAACCTGCAGTCGTGCGGGTCCCCGCCACATCGAAAAGGTCCTTCCAGGCGATAGGAATTCCGTCGAGCGGTCCCATCAGTCCACCACGATGTCGACGATCGTCAGCGTGACGAGCCTCGGCGCGGGACGCGTCGGTCGCCAGGTGGAGGAAGGCCGACGGCGTGTGGATAGCTCGATCGATGGCTTCCTCTGCGAGGTCTGAGGCAGTGATCTGGCCCTGTCTGAGTTGGACGTTCAGCTCGTCGCATGAGGGGAAGTGGGCCATTCATCGAGCGTACCGGGCACCGAAATCTTGCACCGAAATGTGGCGCACGGTCGACTTGGGGATCGGTATCGGTGAAACGAGCTTCGGCGCTACCGAGTGTTGGAATGTTGCAGTATTGAAGATTCGTCGCAGTTCGACAGAGGTCGAAGACTGCCGGGCAAGGGCTCGTCTATAGCCAACGTCAAGGAAGTCTCTTCGGCCGGCTTGCGAGCGCCTCCGTCGAGTGATGGAATTGGTGCTCGATCCTCCCGGCCGACGTGCACCGTGATCGAGATGGACCACGCGTCCTCGTGGCCGTCACGGTCCGACTGGTGAGCCGTCGCGGGGATCGACGAAAGCCAGATTGTCGCTTCGAAGTTGTGTCGTTCGCGAGTAGAGAAGTAATGAAGTATTCGCGTACTGAAGCATTGTCCTTGTTGGTGGGTACGTGGTGGCATCGGAGACTCAGCGGAGGTCTACCGGTTCCTTACCGTTGCCTCCTTGGAAGGTCGTCTCCCTCGAACCGATCCAGGCGAGACGTGGCAAGGCGTCCGACGGCAAGATCGCGACTCGGGAGCAAGAAGTGATGCGGTGCATAGGCCATTGGTGCAAATTGTGGTTATAGATTGACTTAGAGAGATATTCCGCTATTCTCCACGCTGAAGGTAGTCGGGCGACTACTCGACCGGAGGATGAAAATGAACTGGTGGAACAAGTCCCGTTCCCGTGTCTTGGCGGACATCAAACCCGATTTGCTCGTTGACAAGGAACTGTCGCCGGGGGTTGACGCGCACGCGCCTTCGATGCCGACGCCTCGGCCGTTGAGCGGTAGGTGGCGCAGTCGTGATCGACATCGGGCGACCGTTGCCGTCCTCACGGTCGGGCTGGTGAGCGGAATGACGATCGTCAGCACCAGTTTCGGGAGTCAGACTCCGATCGCCCAAGCGGCGGTGAACTGCTCCAGCCAGGTGGTCTTCGTCACCGAGAACGGCGGCCCGTCGCTCCAGGGTCAGATCTCGACGTGGGGATCCAAAAACAACGGGACCTTCTACGCCGATGAAGTAACGACGAAGGTCAACGAGGTGGGTTACGTCGCGGGCGGGTTCGGACGCGAACTCAACACCTCGACGCTGTTCGCCGACGTGGACGGCGACCAGATCGGTGATGTGGTGGTCGCCACCGAGGGCCAGTGGCTCAATGGCACCAGCCGGACGATCGCTGTCTACCTCGGCAACGCCGATGGCTCCTACGACTCGGTTCCGGTGGAGAACACCCCCGCCGAGATCAGCGACATGTTCGGCGGGAGCGTGATCGGTACCGAGGAGACGTTGATCGGTGACGTCAACAACGACGGTCGCCCCGACATCGTGTGGGCCTACGACGGCTCGGGCGGCGCGCAGGCGTACGCGTGGATCAATGACGGCAGCGTCGCCGGAGGGTTCTATCCGAACGCCCCAGTGGCGACCTCGGGTCTGACCCTCTCGGGTGACCCCGAGGTGTTCGGAACCGATGTGCTCGTCACCACGTTGATGGGTGACGTCGACGGTGCCAATGGCGACGACATCATCTATGTCGCCGAAGGACTGAGTCCCATCACCGTCAAGGTCTGGCTGTCGAACGGCGACGGAACGTTCAACCCGACAGAGGTCAGCTCATCGATCACGACCCAGCTGCTGGGCCTTGGCGCGGGAACCGATGTCGGTCAGGTCAACCTGGTCGGCGACCTGAATGGCGACGGCAAGGACGACCTGTTCTGGAGCTTCGACACCGTGCTCCAGCCCGATACCTTGCAAGACACCTCCGACCGCCTGCCCGTGTACGTCTGGCCGGCGACGACTGGTGGCAGCTTCAACGCCACCTCGACGACCACCAACGTGTTGGCCGAGCCGTGGATCTTCGGTACCGATATCTTCCAACAGACGATGTTGGCCGACGTGACGTCGGACGGGATGATCGACATCGTTTTCGCCCACGAGGTCGTTGCTCCGAACAACGAAGTCACGATCACCGTGTACCAGGGCAACGGCGACTTCACGTTCGACGCCAAGCCGCAGCGCTCGGCCGTCACGCCGTCGAACGGCGCAGGCACCTTCGGTCGGTTCACGGATCAGGCGACCGGCGTCGTCGACGTCTGCAACCCGTGGACGAACATCGATGCATCGGGCAACACGATTCCCGACGCCCCGGTCTGCACGACCAACATTGCCGTGGCCACCGAGTACGCCTATCGCGGAGCTATCGACTCATTCGAGTTCAACCCGACCGGCACACTCGACCCGACCCGCCGATCGATCGCCCCGCAGCCCACGATCGACAGCTTCGGCGACTCCGCCATCGAGAAGACCCTTTTCGGTGACGTCAATGGCGACGACATCGACGACGTGTTGTACGCCTTTGAAGTTGGCGGACTCGACAAATCGCCGGTCCGGGTCTTCCTCGGTACCGCCACCGGCACGTACCTGCCGACGCCGGTCGAGACCTACCTCGACGAATTGCCCTACGCAATGGGTGACGACATCGACGAAGCCACCATGCTCGGCGACCTGAACGGCGACGGTCGCGCCGACCTGTTGTGGGTCGAGGATCTGCTCAACAACACCGCCTACGTGTGGTTCGGGAATGCCGATGGCACGTTCGCGACAACTCCGGTCACCTCGGTGGTCAACCGAGTGGGCCTGGCTCTCTCGGGCTTCACCGGCGTCGACATCTACCGCTCGATCGGGCTCGCGGATGCCGACAACGACAACGACCTCGACATGGTCGCCGCTGTCGAGCAGGCATTCCCCACCGGTGCCACCTCGGTGTGGTTGAACAACGGCGATGGCACCTTTGCCACGAACGCAATCACCGGCACGATCACGTACCCGATCACCTACCCCATCGGGCAGTTCGAGGATCAGACCACGATGTTCGGCGACGTGACCGGTGACGGCAACGCCGACATCGTCAGCGCCAGCGACTGGGCCTCGATTGCCTCACAGCCGACGATCCACGTCTGGGTCGGAACCGGCCTCGGCCTGTTCACCGCAGTATCGATCAACTCCCCGCTGACGGGGACCAACTACGTCGACCTCGGTACCGACGCCATCGAGCACACGATGCTCGGTGACGTCACCGGCGATGGCGAACTCGACATCGTCTACGCCTACGAC
>JANNNL010000655.1:0-3100 GCA_031398525.1 Actinomycetes bacterium
GGCCCATGCCAGCACGGTGGCCGTGGTGGTGCCGTCACCGGCGACATCGTCGGTCTTCTTGGCGACTTCCTTGACCAGCTCAGCGCCGATCTTCTCGTACGGGTCCTCGAGATCGATCTCCTTGGCGATGGAAACACCGTCATTGGTGATCGTGGGGGCTCCCCACTTCTTCTCGAGCACGACGTTGCGGCCCTTGGGTCCGAGCGTGACGCGTACGGCGTCGGCGAGCTTGTTCATGCCCGCTTCCAGGCCGCGACGTGCCTGCTCGTCGAATGCAATGGTCTTCGCCATCGATGGTCCTCCGGTGGTAGCACTCTGATCGATTGAGTGCTAGCACTCTACGCCTTCGAGTGCTAACGAGGCAACATGCTCGCCCAGTCGAGGACTCGGCCCGCAGGCTGCCGGAAAGCGCAAGAATCTTGAAGGTCACGAGCAGATGTTGCTGTCACCACCCTCGGCTACCAACTCGCGTGACGTGTGACCGCCGCCCGGACATCTGGCGTCTGCCGCGCCTACGTTCGGCCCATGCAGATTGTGGTGGTGGGCGGCGGAGTGTCAGGACTCGGATCGGCGCTGGCCTTGGCCCGTGCCGGACATCGGGTCACCGTGGTTGAACGTGACGACACGGCAATGCCCGATAGCGCCAACGCAGCGTTCGAGTGGGACCGCCGGGGGGCACCACAGGTACGCCATAGCCACGCGTTTCTGGCTCGGCTGCGCAACATTCTAATGGCCGAGTATCCCGACGTCTTGCGCGATCTGCTCGCTGAGGGCGCGACCGAGATCCGGTTCGGTGACGACCTGCCGCCGTCGTTGACGGGCTACGAACGACTCGATGGCGATGACGAACTGACGATGATCGCCTGCCGTCGTACGACGTTCGAGTGGGTGCTGCGACGTCATGCCCTGGCCGAGGGAGCTGTCTCGTTTCGCACCGGGGTCGGGGTCCGAGGGCTGATCACAACGGGCACTGCCCCTCTGCCGATTGTCACGGGCGTCAAGTTGGATGACGGCTCCATCATCGAGGCCGATCTCACCGTCGTCGCCGGGGGCCGCCGTTCACCGCTCCCCGACTGGCTGGCGGCGGTCGGTGCAGCACCCGTTCCCGAAGAGGTCGAGGACACCGGGATTGTCTACTACTCACGCTTCTATCGGTTACTCGAAGGGTGCGAGCCGCCGCCGCGCAGCGGGCCGATCGGCGGTGATCTCGGGTATCTGAAGTACGGCGTTTTCATGGGCGACAACCGCACGTTCTCGGTCACATTGGCAACGCCGACCGACGATGATGTGCTGCGCAGGACGCTGTCGCATACCGATGCGTTCGACCGGTGTGCCCGGTCCCTCGTCGCCACCGCCCCGTGGTTGGACGGACGAGCCGAACCGCTCAGCGACCAGGTCTACGTGATGGCCGGGCTCCTCAACCGCTGGCGTGACTACGTCGTCGACGGGTCACCGCTGGCGCTCGGGGTGCTACCCGTCGGCGACGCCGTGGTGTGCACCAATCCGCTGTACGGCCGGGGCTGTTCCACCGGCTTCTGGGGTGCCCAACTCCTCGCGTCGGCCGTTGCCGCAAGCGGCGACAACCTCCATGAGCTGGCGCTCTCATACGACCGGGCTCTACGGCACGAACTCTTGCCGTGGTACAAGTCGACGGTGTTACAGGATGCCGATGCCCGGCGGGTCGCAGCAGCGATGCTCATCGGCGCCGACCCGGATGCCGATACAACCGACCCTCGGACCTTCATGCGTTCGGTACTGCGCGACGGTCTGCTACCCGCCCTCCAGGTAGACGCCATCGTGTTACGCGCCTTTGTGCGGACGTTCAACCTGCTCACCAATCCCGACGCGTTGATGACCGACCGGGCCGTGTTCAACCGCGTCCTCGCCGTCTGGCAAGACCGAGAGAATCGTCCGCCGATGCCCGCCCTCGGGCCGAAGCACCGGTCGGAACTGATCGAGCTCCTCGCCGCCTGAGCCCAGGGTGTTACGGTTCGGTGGCCATGAGTCCGATGGCTCCCTGCGCGGCGACCACCGCTTGGAGTTCATCGACCGCACCCGACGGATCGGTCGCCGACACGACGACGGCAAACCGCCGGCCGTCCGTGCGGTGGAGGAGATGCCCGAGGAACACCACGCCCGGCTCACTGCCGCCCTTGAACCCCACGTCGGTCCAAACGGACTCGTCGAGTGGCACGCCCGGGTTCGAACCGAGGATGCCCGCCAGCGGCTCAAAGCCCGGTCGTTGGCGATAGCCGTCAAGCCAGACGTGGGCCGTGACGATTTCGTTGGGCGTGGCGAACCATTCGACGGTGTCGTTGGCGAGCGGTACCTGCGGGTCGAACCGGGCGACATCGGGCCGCCGACCGGCCAACGCCGTGAGCATCTCGCGTCGCTGATCGAGGTCGGCGACGACGTACTGCTGTAGTTCATCAGCATCGATCCCCCACTTGAGGGTGAACAGTTCGAGCGTGGTGATGAACGGAAGCGTGCGCCGCTGGCTCTCGCCTCCCATCCCCATCGTGGGCAGGATTGCTTCCACTCGGTTACGGCCGAGCCGGTCGATCAGCAGGTCGGTGGCAGTGTTGTCGCTGATCTGGATCATCTTCTCGGCCGCCTCCTGCACCGTCAATGTGCTGCCCGATGGTCGGTCCTGCAACTCGCCCGACGGCAGGCTCTTGAGCTCATCGGTGATCGTCAGCTGGTCGTCCCATACAATCTCGCCTCGTTCGATCGCCTGCACAAGCGCGCCGAGCACATAGATCTTGAACGACGATCCGAGGGGCACCGAACCGGTCCCCGGGCTCGCTTGGATCACCCGCTGGGACCCATCGTCCGCGACTTCCACGGCCGTGTACTCAAATGTCGCACCCGCGTTGGCCAAAGCTTCCTCGACTCCGGCCCATGTGGTCGGTGCGTCGGGAAGTTCGCCGGGCTCAGCCCGTAGACCGACGATGACGTGAGGCTCGACGGGATCAACCGTGATCGTCACCGCCAGCTTTCCCTGAGTGCTGTCGACCAACACGACCAGCGTCTCGGGTTCCGAGGACAGGATCTCGGTGATTGCAAGTTCACCGAGATCGGCGACGCCCGACCGCAGCCC
>JANNNL010000706.1:0-4326 GCA_031398525.1 Actinomycetes bacterium
GTTTGGCGATGCTCTTCGTCACCCACAACCTTCCGCTCGTCCGCTCGATCGCCGACCGGGTGGTGGTGATGGCCGACGGCAAGGTCGTCGAAGCCGGTGAGACCGATGTGGTGCTGACCAACCCCACCGAGGAATACACCAAGCGTCTCCTCGCCGACACGCCGTCGATCAGCGCTGCGGTGTAGCCCGGCCCCAGCCGTCATACCGATCAGTCGCGGTTGATCACGATCTGCCGCCACGCCTCGGTGGCGGTGACGGCGTTGAACGTAAAGATGTGCAGGTTAGAGATGTTCAATTCGACCAGCACGTCTTCGAGCGGAGCCAACAGCACGGCCGGGTCGTAGCCGGTTGCCATCTTGCCCATCGCCGTGGCGTTCTTGCGCAGAAATCGCAGCGAGGCTCCGATGCCGACCTTGGCCCCGATGGTCAGCAGTTTCGTCCGGTCAACCACGCCGGGAATACCCAGGTGAATTGGCAGATGCACACCAGCAGCGCGGGATTCGCTCGCCCACGCGGTGATGCGCTTGGCGTCGAAACACATCTGAGTCGAGATCCAGCCCTCGATACCGGCGGCGTCGAGAGATGCCTGTTTGTCGAGCAGCGCTTGAGCCAGCGCTTCGTTGGGGATCGACGGGTGGCCATCGGGGTAGCCGCCGATACCGATACGGGTCAAGGGAGCGTTGCGAGCGATGAAGGCGTCTATCAACTGCCCGGCGGTATGACACGGCCCGTGAGCGTCCTGCGCATCGCCGCCGATCACGAACGCATTCGTCACGTTGTTCGCACCGAACCAGGCGACGATGCGGTCGAGGTGGTCTTCGGACTCGACCATATGGGCCGCCAGGTGCGGCACGACTACCAACCCGGCCTCGATCAACTTCTCAGCCGCGGCGAGCGAGACGTCGATGCCCTTGACCGGTGAACACGTGAGCGTGGTCATGGTCCCCGGGCTCAGCGCCGCAGCCTCCCGCTCGAGCGAACCCAGGGGAATCAGTTCGAAGAACGGAGCCTGCAACAGGGCGAGACCAGCGGGCCCCATCAGGTTCGATGCGGAACGGGTCGTGCGCCTCAACATTTTCCCACCATACAGTTCCTTCTCGCATCGTGGGAAGTTTTCGTCTACACTTGGCCCCTATGGCTGATGAAGATGACGACATCGATCTTGCCGCGCTGAGTGACGAAGACCTCGTCGATCAGATGCACAACGACCTCTACGACGGCATGGCCGCCGAGATCGTCGAAGGCACCCTGATTCTGCTCGACCGGGGTTGGTCTCCCGACCGCACCCTCAACGAAGCACTCGTCGAAGGCATGCGCATCGTCGGCGTCGACTTCCGGGATGGCATCTTGTTCGTGCCCGAGGTCCTCCTCGCCGCCAACTCGATGAAGGCGGGCATGGAAATCCTGCGGCCGCTGCTCGCCGAGACCGGCGCCGAGCCGATTGGCAAAGTCGTCATCGGTACCGTCAAGGGCGACATCCACGACATCGGCAAGAACCTGGTGGCGATGATGCTCGAAGGTGCCGGGTTCGAGGTCATCGATCTGGGCATCAACACCGACGCCGAGAAGTTCCTCGCGGCGCTCGAGGAGCACAAGCCCGACATTCTCGGCATGTCTGCTCTGCTGACCACCACCATGCCCTACATGAAGGTCGTCATCGAGACCCTCAAAGAGCAGGGCCTGCGTGACAAGTACATCGTCATGGTCGGCGGCGCTCCCCTCAATGAGGAGTTCGGCATGGCCATCGGTGCCGACGCGTACTGCCGCGATGCAGCCGTTGCGGCAGAGTCAGCCAAGACGCTCGTTGCGGCCAAGCGCGGCCGCGCCGAGCCTCCCGGTCCCGGCGCTCGCTAAGTTTCGGCGACCCATGTCATCGTTGGTCCTGGCCTGCGGCGCGCTCGCTCAGGAACTGCGCGTCGTCCTCGGCCCACATCTGTCCGAGGGTGATGTGGAGATCGACTACCTCCCAGCCAACCTGCACAATCGGCCCGATCAGATCGTGCCGACGCTGCGTCCCCGCATCGAAGCTGCTCGTCACGAGGGTCGTCAGGTATTCGTCGCCTACGCCGATTGCGGCACCGGCGGCCTGCTTGATGCCCTTCTCGATGAGTTCCCAGGAGTTCATCGGCTGCCCGGGGCGCATTGCTACGAGTTCTTCGCCGGGTCCGACCGGTTCGCTGCGCTGCACGACGAGGCTCCCGGCACCTTCTATCTCACCGACTTTCTCGCCAAGCACTTCGATGCGCTCGTGTGGACGTCGCTCGGCCTCGATCGCCATCCACAACTGCGCGACATGTACTTCGGCAACTACACCCGAGTGGTGCTGCTGTCACAGCGACCGTCGCCGATCGTGGTTGAAGCGGCTCGCTTCGCTGCAACCCGGCTCGGCCTCAGCTTCGAGCATCATGAAACCGGGCTGGCGCCGTTTGAAGCTGCGCTCAGCGTCCCCGTATCCGTTGGCAGAAAGGCCGCCTGATGGCCCGCAAGTCCTCTGAAGTCGTCGTGATCATGTGGCGCGACATTCCCGCTCAGGTCAACGGCAAGGCCGGCGGTGAGCGCCACCAGGTGTTGCTCCCCCACCGCTTCCAGAAGGCGATCGACCGCGCCGCGATGATCGCCGAGAAGAAGACCGCGCAGGAGTACGTCGGCGAGTGGCGCCGCACGTCGTACCCCCTCACGGGCGACCTGGTGGCAACGATCGACGAGATCGCCCATCGGATGGAAGACGAATTCCCCAACGAGCGGCTGATGACGCTCGTCGACAACGGTGGCTGGGACCCTGCGGCCCCGGGCGTACCCGACACCCCCCTCGATCTCTGAACGGACTTCCCCCATGACCATTCCTACCTGGCGGCTGCGCCCCCAAACCCCATCGTCCCCTGGCTCGCTGGCGCTCGCTCAGTTGACCGGTCATGAGCAGAGCTCATGACCGACACCATCCTCAGTTCTCCCACCAGGGAGGTCATCATTGGTTTCGACCGGCCGTTCGTGATGATCGGCGAGCGGATCAACCCGACGGGCCGCAAACTGCTCGCCGAGGAGATGAAGCGGGGCGACTTCAGCCGCGTCGAGGCGGACGCCCTCGCCCAAGTCGCCGCCGGTGCCCACATGCTCGATGTCAACGCCGGCATCCCGCTGGCCGACGAGCCGGCGTTGCTCGCCCGCGCCGTCCAACTCGTTCAGTCCGTTACCGACGTGCCGCTGTCGATTGACTCCTCGATCATCGAGGCGCTCGAGGCCGGGCTGTCGGTGTACCAGGGCAAAGCCCTCGTCAACTCGGTGACCGGCGAAGACGAGAATCTCGAGCGAGTCCTCCCCCTCATTGCCAAGTACGGCGCTGCGGTGGTCGCCATTTCGAACGACGAGACCGGTATCTCGGTCGACCCCGACGTCCGCTACCTCGTCGCCAAAAAGATCGTCGAGCGGGCCGCCGACTATGGCATCCCCCGCTGCGACGTCGTCGTCGACCCGTTGGTCATGCCGATCGGGGCGATGGGTACCGCCGGTCAGCAGGTGTTCCATCTCGTGCGCCGTCTGCGCGATGAGCTCGGCGTCAACACCACCTGCGGCGCATCGAACGTCGCCTTCGGCCTTCCCAACCGCAATGTGATCGCCGGAACGTTCCTCGCGATGGCGATCGGCGCCGGCATGACCTCGGCGATCACGAACCCGCTGCACTCCGAAGTGCTCCATGCCGTGCAGGCCGCCGATGTGCTCGCCGGGCACGACAAGGACTGCATGAACTGGATCCGCGCCCATCGCGATCCGGCGATCAGCGCCGATCGCGCCATGCGCGGCGGTCGCCGGGCGAGCAAGAGGGCCGAAGCCTGAGCACCGCGCAGATCGTCTTCACGCCCGCCGGCCAGCGAGGCGACGTCGAGCTCGGAACCACCGTGCTCGACGCCGCGCGTCGGCTCGGCGTCGACGTGGACTCGGTCTGTGGCGGGCGCGGCATCTGCGGCCGCTGCCAGGTGGTGCCGACATTCGGCTCGTTCGCCAAGTTCGGTATCTCGTCGTCGTCCGACCATTTGTCAAACCCCGGCTCGGTCGAGACCACCGACTACAAGCCCCGTCGAGAGCTCGCCGAGGGCGCACGCTTGGGCTGTGCTGCGGTTATCCAGGGCGACCTGGTCATCGATGTTCCAGCGGCCAGTCAGGTCCACAAGCCGGTCGTACGCAAGTCGGTCAACCTCGATGGGCTCGTCGTCGACCCCACCGTGCGCCTGCACTACGTCGAGCTACCCACGACCGAGTTGGGCGAGGAACGCAGCGATCTCCGGTTGCTGCAGGATTCGCTGAGCGAACAGTGGTCGCTGACGAGCGACG
>JANNNL010000007.1:0-11055 GCA_031398525.1 Actinomycetes bacterium
CGAAGCAGCGAGGTCGCCGGGTCGTGGAGATGGGCCTTGCCGGTGCCCGCCATTACTTTCCCCCAGTTGATGCGAGCGGCGAGTCGCCCCGCCGAAGTTGAACTTGCTGCCACACGTCGGAACCAACGGGATGCCAACAGCGATAGAGGTGATCGGGTGACTCGGCCTCAACGAGCGGTGGCTCCTCGGTCTGGCAGATGTCTTGTACGTAGATGCAGCGGGGAGCAAACTTGCAGCCGGGAGGCGGATTGACGAGGTCTGGCGGCCGACCACCGATGGCAAGCAACCGCGTGTGACTCGGATCCTCGATCTTGGGAATCGAGTTCATCAATGCCTCGGTGTACGGCATTTTCATTCGGGAGAACAGCGTGGTGGTCGGGGCGATCTCGACAATGCGGCCGGCGTACATGACCGCGATCTGCTCGGTGTGGTTGGCGACGACGCCGAGGTCGTGGGTGACCAGAATCAAAGACATGTTGCGGTCTTTACGCTGGACCTCGAGCAGGTCGAGGATCTGGGCCTGCACCGTGACATCGAGCGCTGTTGTTGGCTCATCGGCGAAGAGCAGCGTTGGACCACAGGCCAGGGCTATCGCGATCATCACGCGCTGGCGCATGCCGCCCGACAGTTCGTGCGGATACTGCTGGAGTCGGCGCGCTGCCTCGGAGATGCCGACATCGTCCAAGAGTTTCTCGGCGGTGGCCATCGCTGCGTTCTTGTCCATTCCGAGATGGGAGCGCAGCGGCTCGGCAATCTGGGCCCCAATGCGCATGAGGGGATTGAGCGATGACATCGGATCCTGGAAGATCATCGCCATTTCTTTGCCCCAGAACGGCCGCATTTCCTTGATCGATCGCCCGATCAGCTCGGTCCCTTCGAAGCGGACACTGCCTCGCTGCACCATGTTGCGACGGGGTAATAGACCCATGATCGAGCGCGTGAGGATCGTTTTGCCGGAGCCGGACTCGCCGACGATTCCAAGCGCACGACCGCGCTCGAGTTGAAATGAGACGCCGTCGACAGCCCGAACGAGCCCGCGGGGTGTTTTGAAATGGGTGACGAGATCGTTGACCTCGAGCAGGACGCCATCTTGGACGCGACCCTCGGTTTGCAGTCGAGTACTCACAACGCCGCCTCGCGAATGTCGAACCGACGAGCAAGGCGGTCGCCGATCAGGTTGAAGGCCAGGACCGTAACGAGCAGCATCAGGCACGGAAACAGCGTTGGACCGGCCGACTCTTGAATTCGCTCACGGTTCTCCGACACCAGCAGACCCCACGACGGTGACGGGGGCTTGACGGAGTATCCGAGGAACGCCAGTCCGCCTTCGGCGACGAGCACGACCGCAATTCCGGTGAAAGCCACCGCCAACATCGCCGGTACGAGGTTCGGAAGAACTTCGCGCAGCAGGATTCGTCGATCGGTTGCTCCCAGGCTGCGCGCCGCCAGCACGTACTCGCGCTGGGCGATGCTCAAGGTTTGGGCGCGCACGATGCGGGCCAGGGGAGCAATCGACAACAGACCGAGCACGATGGTGATCGACCATGTCCGCGTGAGCCATCCCCAACCTTCACCCTTACTGAGTTCGTCGAAGCGACCAACGACCAGGATTGCCATGATCAACGGTGGAAATGCGAGCAAGGTGTCGACCGTGATTGACACGACTCGGTCGATCCAGCCGCGGAAGTACCCGGCGGCCATGCCCATCGAGCCGCCGATAATCAGCCCGACCAGGATGGACGTGATCGCTACGCGCAGCGAGATTTGCGCGCCGTAGATGCACCGAGCGAAGACATCGCGCCCGAGTTGGTCACTGCCGAACCAGAAGTCGGCACCGGGGCCAACCCGGAACCGCGCGGCACCCCGGACCTTCTGGTCGTATCGCCGCAGAAAGGGCAGGAAGTCGGCGAAGATCGCCATGAATCCGAGTGCAGCAAGCCAGATCACACCGAGCCACAGCCCGATCGCCCGCTTCTTCCGCAACGGTTTCGCGTCGTCGGCCATTGGGGCGCCACCCGATTCGCTGGCGCTCGGTCGGTCGTTATTCGCTTCACTCATCCGAGGGCCCTCATATGACGGATTCGAGGGTCGACGACTGCGTAGAGCAGATCAACGACCAGATTGACGGCGACGACCACGACCACCACGACGGCGGTAATGGCTTGAATCACCAGAATGTCGTTGCCTTGAACGGCGAAGACCAAGCGGGTCCCGACGCCGCCGACGCCGAAGAACTGTTCGGCGACAACCGCACCGCCAACGAGGCCGGGCACCTGGAAGGCGACACTGGTAATCAACGACAGGATCGACGAGCGCAGTGCATGACGCCACAGCGTCCGGGCTGGTGAAACACCTTTCGCCCGAGCGAGCATGATGAAGTCGCTCTGCAGCGTGGTGATCATGTCGGCGCGCAGGAAGCGACTCCACACCGCCCCAAGTCCGACTCCCAAAGTGAATGACGGAAGGAAGAAGTTCTGGAAGTGTTTCAGCGGGTTCGACCACGGTGCCACGTAGTTGGACAACACCGGGAAGTAGTCGAATTTGAGCGCCACGAAGAACAGCAGGAAGACTGCGATCACCAACGGCGGCGTGGAGATGACACCAAACGAGCCGAGGCTCGCGAAACGGTCAAAGGGACCGTCGCGACGGTATGCGCTGTACACCCCCATCGGAATGGCGATCACCAAACCGATAAAGATCGCCCAGAACCCGATGAACGCCGTCGATGGTAGCCGCTGCTGGAACATCTCCCGCACGCTCTGCTCCTGGGCGTACGAGAAGCCCATGTCACCGGTGACCATGTCCTTCAGCCAGTACGCGTATTGCACGGGAATCGGCTTGTCGAGATACGGATAGTCCGCGTTGACCTTGTCGATCACCTGTTGGCTCACGGCCCCACCGGCCAGGTCGCGCACCACGTCCTTGGAGCCGATGCGGGTGACCAGCATCACGACAAATGTCACGACGATGAACACGACGAGGAATTGAAGAAATCGTTGAAGTGCGTACCGCACGGAGAGCCTTTCAGCGGATCGGCGGGGGAGTGGATGTGGCGACAGATATTGCGCCCCGGATGGTCAACCGGTGCGGTGGACCAGCGGAGGTGGCCGAGCTCAACGCCCGGCCACCCCCGCCGATCATTAGTGGATCACTCGCTGAGGAACACCGTCTGCATGTACACCTGGCCCGGGAATCCGGCACCGTCGCGGACGGTCCCACCCTTGCCGTCGACCTGCGGGAAGTTGCCATAGCCATAGATGCCCTGGCGATGCATCACGCCCCAGTCGGTCCAGTTCTGCGGGAGCAGCCAGCACTCCTTGGCGAACTGGCGGTTGATGTCTTCGGCAATCGCCGTGGCCGCGGCCGGGTCGGCCTCGGTGCGGCGCTTTTCGAGCAGGTCGTTGATCACCGGATCGTCGAGCCGACCGAAGTTGAGGGCGAGACCGCCGTCGGGGATGGCCGCCGACTTGTGCCACCAGAAGAACTGGGAGTCGACGAACAGCCCGGCGTGGTTACGCCACCCGAATGCGTCGAACGCCGGATCGCCAAACAACGCGTTGTTGATCAGCTTCGACTGCTCGATCTGGTCGATCGTCACGTCGACCCCTACGGCACCCCAAGCGTCCTGCAGATACTGGGCCCGGGCGAGGTTGGTTGCGCTCGTGGTGGTCGAGAAGTTGATCGCGATCGGTCCGTTGGCTGCTTCGTAGGCCTCGATGGCGGCCGTGGCAGCGTCGGCATCGAACGGCAAGGAGCCGTTGTCCTCCAGGTAGCCCTCCTGCCCCGGCGAGAACGGTCCGTTGGCGATACGCACGGGAGCGCCGTACATCACGTCCGACAGATCGGCCCAGTCAATGGCCTGATAGAGGGCACACCGGATGCTCGTGTCCTTCAGCGGGCTGCCCTCCTTACTGAGGTGAAGCAGGATGTAGTTCGTCTCGCCATAGGTGTCTTGCAGGATGGTCTCGAACTCCTCGTCGCCGTTGAATCCGCCGATGTCGGGCGAGCCCATCACCGTGCCGGAGTCCGACGACGAGAACTGATCGATATCGCCGTTACGCATGGCGGTCGAGGCGACCTGGGAGTCGGGGATCACGCGGAACTCGATCTCATCGAGGTATGGAAGTGCGTTACCCGCCTCATCCTTGACCCAGTAGTTCGGGTTCTTCTTGACGACCATCTTGTCGCCCGGGGCATAGCTGTCGAGAATGAACGCTCCCGAGCCGATCGGCTTGTCGGGCTGAGCAGTGCCGGCCTTGACGGCATCGAGCCAGGTCGGCGACGCCATGAGCCCAGCCTGACCGCCCAGGTAGTACGGGAACAGCGGCCACGACAGCGGCTTGGCCGGATCGCCATCGAGACCCATCGCAATGGTGAAGGTGTAGTCGTCGATCTTCTCCATCACGAAGTTCTTGTCGGCGTCTTTGGCGACGTCCTTGAATGCGGCACCGACGAGCAGGCTCTTCGCTGCCTCATTGAGGTTGTACATCGCAGCATCGGCGTTCAGATCGGTGTCATCAATGAACTTGATGCCCTCGCGGATCTTGATCGTGAACACGCTCGAGTCGGCGTTGGCTTCGATGCTCTCGGCGAGGAACGGGCGCCAGCCGAGATCATTGTCGACGACGACGAGGGGGTCGTAGAAGGTACGGGCCCGCATCTGACAGAACGAGTCGCACTGCACGGCGGCCGGCGTCCACGGGTTGGCGGCCTCGGCCTCGCCCGCTACGACCATTCGGCCGCCCATCACGGGCTCGGGTGCAGCCGGCTCGGTGACGGGCGGCTCGGTCACCGCCGGTGGATCGGTTGCATCGGGCGCGGCCGGCTCGGTAGCCTGCGGCTCCTCAGCGGCGACGGTAGTGACGACTCCGGCCGCAGCGTCGGTTGCGTCGACGACTTGTGTCGCGCCCTCGTCCTTCTTGTTGCTGCACGCTCCTGCGATCAACGCAAAGCTTGCCAGCGCGGACACGATCAACGTCGTGCGGCGCTTGGATGCACCATTGGTTCTCACTCGGTTCCCCCTCTGTTTGTTCGGAGTTCTCGTACTCACACCTTTGTGGTCGCCGATTGCTGGAGTGACCCCCGACACACCGACGAGCGGACCGTAGCAGCCCGAGCCGGCCGATACCGTTCCGGAGGGTGGAGCACCTGCGGCCGAATTTTCTCGACGAGCCCCTTGTCGGGCGCGTTCCGCCGGATGGGATGGTCAGGGACCGAATCATCGCCGCCCACGTTCGGGCGGTTGAACTGGGGTTGAGCATGTATCGCGACCCGTCGACGGGATTCAGCGTCATGACCGCGGCATACCTCGCGGCCCGCGGCTACTGCTGTTCGTCAGGGTGTCGCCACTGCCCGTATGTGGGGTAGCTACTCTCGGGTCATGGCAGACGACGTATTGAAAAAAGTTCTGGTCAAAGCGGGCGACAAGGCGGGCTTGGCCAAGCGGTCGCCGACCGAGGACTTCGGCTGGGACAAGGAGTCCGCCAAGGCCGAAACAGCCAAGCTGATCGGCAAATTGTCCGACCTGCAAATGCGCCTTGCCGCCGAGGCATCTCGGGGCCTACTCGTCGTCTTGCAAGCAATGGATGCGTCGGGCAAGGACGGCACGGTTCGTTCGCTCTCCGCCGGACTCAACCCCGCAGGAGTCACAGTCACCAGCTTCAAGGTTCCCGCGGGACGCGAAACGCAGATGGACTACCTCTGGCGAGTGCACAACTCCTGCCCAGGGAAGGGCGAGATCGGCATCTTCAACCGCTCGCACTACGAGGATGTGCTGGTGGTGCGGGTCAAGAACTTCGTGCCCCGCTCGCGCTGGTCGAAGCGCTACGAACACATCCGCAACTTCGAGAAATTGCTTGCCGACGAGGGCACCCGCATCGTCAAAATTCACCTGCAGATCTCGAAGGAGGAGCAAGGCCTGCGGCTGCAAGATCGCATCGACGATCCGTTGGAGCGCTGGAAGTTCCGCCTCGGCGATCTCGATGATCGCAAGCTGTGGCCGCAGTTCCAGCGGGCCTACGAGGACGCGATCACCGAGACTTCCACGAAGGCGGCGCCGTGGTACGTCGTACCCGCCGATCGAAAGTGGGTCCGCAACCTGGTGGTGGCCCGCCTGCTCGTGGCCACCTTGGAGGAGATGAATCCCCAGCTTCCACCATCGGAGGAGGGGATTGAGGGACTCAAGGTCGTCTGATTTCGTCGATGAACCCGGCATCGGCGCTTTACATTTCGTACAATCGGCTGAGTCATGCCAGTAGATGCCCCGACCTCACTTGCCGCCGCGCTCGGGATCCTCGACCGCCATCGCTCAGCGACCGTGCTCGCCGGGGGCACCGACTTGATGGTCAGCGTCAACGCCGGTCGTCGCCAACTCGACCGTGTCGTCGCGGTTGATCGAATCGCAGAGCTCCGTGAATGGCACCACGACCGTGGCGCGGGCGTCGTGCGGCTCGGCGCGGCGGTGCCGTACCGCGAGATTCTTGAGTCCTCGCTCGCCGAGTTGGTCCCGGCTCTCGCCCAGGCTGCCCGGACCGTCGGTTCGCCACAGATCCGCCATGTCGGCACCGTTGGTGGCAACTTGGCCACCTGTTCCCCGGCCGGCGACACGTTGCCGGTGCTCTCGGGGCTCGACGCCATCGTCCATGTGCAGTCGGCGAACCTCGTTCGCAAGATCAGCATCCACGACTTCATGGTCGGGGTGAAGAAGACCAAGCTCAAGCCGAACGAGTTGATCACCGCCATCGTCATCCCGGTCAGTCCGGGCTGGCAGGGGTACGCCAAGGTCGGGGTCCGCAATGCAATGGTCATCGCCACCGCCAGCGTCTGCCTCGTCGCCGACACTCAGACCCGCTCGGTCCGTGTCGCTCTTGGCTCGGTCGGCCCGACGATTGTGCGCTGCCCCATTGCCGAGGCCTGGATCGCCGAGCGCATCGATTGGGACAACCATGTGTCGATCAGCGACGCCGTGGCCAGGGAGTTCGGGGCAATCGCCGCCAGCGAGTCACGGCCGATCGACGATCATCGGTCGACGGCTGCGTACCGACGCCACGCGATCGGCGTACTCGCATCGCGCCTGATCAGAAGGGCTTTTCTGTGATCGCCGAGCACTATTCGTTGACCGTCAATGGTACATCGTGCGAGGTGCGCGACGCCGGGGTCGGCGAAAGCCTGTTGTATGTCCTGCGTGAGCGGCTGGGGTTCACCGGGCCGAAGGGAGCCTGCGAAGAGGGCGAGTGCGGCTCGTGCTCGGTGACGGTTGATGGCACGCTCGTCTGCTCATGTCTGGTTCTCTCGGCGGCATCGGTCGGCCGGGAGATCGTGACGATTGAAGGCGTCGCTGCGGGTGACGGGCTCAGCGACGTGCAGACGGCATTCGTCGAGACCGGTGCCGTGCAGTGCGGGTTCTGCACACCGGGGCTGATCATGGCCGCCCACTCCCTGCTGGAAGCGAACCCCGATCCGACCGAGAGCGAGTTGCGCGAGGCGCTGTCGGGCAACATCTGCCGCTGCACCGGCTACGGCCGAATTATCGAGGCCGTCCAGCAGGTTGCGGTTCGCCGGCGCGATTCCCGCTCGGGTGCCGCCACATGAGCTTGGTTGGCACGGCCACGATCGCGCCGAGCATGCGCCCGGGACGCCTCGGCGACTCGCCTCTGCGGCCCGATGGTGGGGCCAAGGTGCAGGGATCATTCGCGTTTACCAGTGACCTCAACGCCGAGGGCGCTCTGTGGGGGGCGACCCTTCGGTCCCCCCATCCCTATGCCCGTATCGTGGCCATCGATGTCAGCCCGGCATGGAAGATCGCCGGGGTCGAGGCGATCATCACCGCCGATGATGTCCCCGGTCAGCTGCTGTACGGGTTGATTTCCGCCGATCAGCCGGTCTTCGCCCACGACGTGGTGCGCTACGTCGGCGAGCCGGTTGCCGCCGTAGCCGCCGATCACCCAGAGACGTGTCGGCGGGCGCTGGCCGCCATTGTCGTCACCTACGAGACGCTCGATCCGTTGGTTGACGCCGAACGGGCCGTCGATGGCTCACATCCGGCGATCCATCCCGACGGCAACGTCATCCGCCACCAGCGTGTCGATTGCGGCGACCCCGACGCCACCGGCCCGATCGTCGTCGAGGGCACCTACGAGATCGGCATGCAAGACCAGGCCTTTCTCGGGCTCGAGGCCGCCTTGGCCTTGCCCGATCATGACGGCGGCGGCGTCGAGATGTACGTCGCCACCCAATGGCTCCACGAGGACCGCAAGCAGATTGCCGCCTGCCTGGACCTGCCCGAGGAGCGGATTCGTTTGACGCTCGGCGGCGTCGGCGGGGCGTTCGGAGCCCGCGAGGACATCAGCTTGCAGGTCCATACATGTCTGCTGGCGCTGAAGACCGGGCGACCGGTGCGGATTCATTATGACCGCCACGAGAGCTTCCTCGGCCATGTGCATCGGCATCCGGCGACGATCTGGATGCGACATCACGCCACGGCCGACGGCGAGATCGTCAAGATCGAGTCGCGGATGGTCTTCGATGGCGGGGCGTATGCCTCCACATCGTCGGCAGTTTTGGTCAACGCGGTCACCCACACCCAAGGTCCCTACCGCTGCGCCAATGCCGTGGTCGACGGCTGGGTAGTGCGCTCGAACAACCCGCCGTGCGGGGCGATGCGCGGTTTCGGTGTCGTGCAGGCCTGTTTCGCCCACGAGAGCCAGATGGACAAGTTGGCCGCCGCCGCGGGGCTCGACCCGGTCGAGATCCGCCTGCGCAACGCGATGGTCACCGGCGATCGGCTGATCACCGGCCAGATCGTCGAGAGCGTCGCCCCGGTCGCCCGGTGCATCCGCGAGACCGCCGCGCTGCCGATGCCGGCGAGCCTCGACGAGCAAGGTGACGACCTGATGCGAATGCCCGGCGGTGCCGGTCGCACGGCTGACGTCTCGCATATCCGCCGCGGCGTCGGCTGGGGTGTAGCGATCAAGAACCTGATGTACTCCGAGGCGTTCGACGATTACTCGACAGCCCGCTGCCGCCTCGCCGATGGTGTCGCCACCCTCGAATTTGCCACCTCCGAGGTTGGTCAGGGGTTCATCACGATCGCCGCGCAGATCGCCCGCACCGTGCTCGGTGTCGACGACGTGGTGCTCGAACCGATCTCGACCAACGTTGGCTCGGCTGGTTCGACGTCGGCATCGCGCCAGACCTGGATGAGCGGAGGCGCGGTCGACGCGGTCTGCCGCAAAGTCCGCGATCTGCTTTTCGCTCGAGTCGCAGAGCAGTGGAGTCTCGACCCGTTACGGCTGGTCATCGACGGTAATGAGGTGGTCGATTCGCTCGACGCCCGTCGGCGCGTGACCGTCGCCGAGGCGTCTTCAGGCTCGCCGATCGACGAGACGATGGAGTATCGCCATCGCCCGACAGTGCCGCTCGACGAGCGCGGTCAAGGGGATTGCCACACAGCGTTTGCCTTTGTCGCCCATCGCGCCGTCGTCGATGTCGACGTGGAACTCGGTCTGATCAAGGTGGTCCAAATCGCTACTGCGCAAGATGTGGGCGTCGCCCTGAACCCGCTGTCGGTACTTGGCCAGATCGAGGGTGGCATCGCCCAGGGCCTGGGTCTGGCGGTCATGGAAGAGATCGTCGTACGCGACGGCCTGATCCGCAACGCCTCGTTCACGGACTACCTCTTGCCGACAATGCTCGACATGCCCGATGTGATCGCCACCCTGATCGAGGAACCCGACCCGCAGGCCCCGATGGGAGCCAAGGGGGTGGGCGAGCCGCCGTGTATCTCGGTCACGCCGGCGATCGTCGCCGCCATCCGCGATGCGATCGGCCACGACCTCACCCGAGTACCGGTGCGACCGTTCGACATCGTCTTGACGAAGTAGCGGCGTATCTAACGCGAGATCGTGACGTAGTCGATCTCGCCGGCGAATGCGTCTCCCGGGTCGATACTTCCCGGCTTCTTGCCGACGGTGAGGTAGGTGCCGTAGGCGTCACGGGGCAAAATCACGCCGTACGTTTTGAATGACTTGGTTCCGCTGACGAAGCCGTCCGTCGTGATTCTGAGGACCCGGGCGAGCCGGTCAAGGGTGCATTCGATGGTGTGGGGCTTTCCATCGAGGATCGGGGCGCTGTAGACATCGAGCGACGAGTAGCCCGGAGCCTTCATTCCGCAGTGCACTTTGCCAATTTTGGTGCCGATGCCGACGAGTTCGAGCTTGTAGAAACCCCCGGCGTCGGTGGCGCGGCCACGTTGCAAAATGTTGTACGACGGTGCAGCCAACGATCCCGTACCAGGGAGCGGAAGCCCGCCGTTGACGAGGGCGGGGCGAAGCGACAGCTTGATGCCGAACGACCCAGCGCCGGGAGAGAGCCAACCGGCGGCATCCGGCACACGAATTTCACCGATCGATGAGTTGGCCAAGACGCCGGTCAGTCGTCCGGTTGCATCGACGTTTGCGGCCCAGCCGGGGAAGGTGTACTTCGAGCCGTCAGTCGTGGCGCCGATGAAGGGGAGGCTGTGCTGCCCGAACAAGACGTCGTTGAACATCTGCGAGCCACCGGTCGGCTCGTTCATCTCCCAGGCTCCAATGGTGATCGCCCGAGCGAGGTTGGCCGGTCCGGCCACACTGAGCACGCCAATCAGACCGACGCCTATCCATCGTCTTGCCCTGAGAGTCCTGCCGACCTTCGCCTTGAGATCCACCCCATCATCGTGCGCCATATCTCACGTAACGTAGCTAAAGATCAGCCTTCGATCCAGTGAAACACGGGAGTTGACCACCACGTGTGCTGGAATCGACTATGAATAAGTCATGCGGCCCAGTGTCTCAGCAGGCATCGTCCTCGTTGTCGGCCTCGGCGCATGTGGTGGTGCCTCGCCGGCGGTGCGGTCGGGTGACGCCGGGCGGATAGTCGCCACAAATGCAGCCCCCGCGGCCCCGATGACCACCGCCGCTCCCGTGACCCTGCCGCCCGTCGATTCCACATCTGTGCCGGCCACTTCCCCGGCTGCGCCGGACACATCGCTGCCCGCGGCGGCCGACACGACCGCCGTCG
>JANNNL010000022.1:0-8907 GCA_031398525.1 Actinomycetes bacterium
GCGCAGAGATCACCTCCACCAAGCTATGGAGATACCGAGGTCGAGTTATAAGTAGCCTCACGCTGGCTTCGTCAGGGCCGCAGCCATGCCTCGGTGTGCTGGGCGGTGCGGGCTTGTTTCATACCTTCGATGCCTTCGGATTCGATGATCGAGCGGAAGGTGCGGCCGTCGGGAGCGGTGGCGTGGGCGGCCATGCTGAGGGTGATCGAGTCGTGGGCCAACGCGGCGACTCGGGCGGCGGCTTCGCCCAAGGCGTCGGCGACGGCGTCGATAGCGCGGCGGTTGAGTTCGACGCCGTGACGGGGCATGCGGGCGATGCGCGCCGCGAGGCCGACGGTTCGGTCGAACACCTTGTCGTCGGGTTCGACAGCGAGGACCAGGCCGATTTCGCGGGCGGCGGCTGCGGTGATCGACTCACCGGTGAGGGTCAGGAACTTGGCCCACTGACGCCCGACGACGGGGACCAGCGCGCTCGCCCCGACGAGCCCGAGGCGGCCTTCGGGGAACCCGAAGCTGGCCGATTCACCGGCGACGACCAGGTCGCATGCGGCGGCGAGCAGTAGTCCGGCGCCGAGACAATGGCCGTGTACTGCGGCGATCACGGGCTTGGCGGAGCGGGAGAGCCGGTCGTGGAATTGGGCGGCCGATTCGACAAAATGGAGGTCGTCGATGGAGCGTTCACGGCGGGCATTGCCGGTCAGGTCGCCGCCGCCGCAGAATGACCGGCCAGCCCCGCACAGCACGATCGCACCAATCTCGGAGTCGACTTCGGCGAGTGAGAGGGCGTGCAGGATCTGGTCGCGGGTGCCGCCGGTACGACCCGAGATGGCGTTGAGCATCTTCGGACGGTTGAGGGTGATGACGCCCACGGCATCGACACGCGAGTAGGTCACTCGTCGAGTTCCACGCCGGTCACTCTGTCATGCGAGCCCGAGCCGAGCGAGTTGATCGTCGGGCGCATGGACAACGTCGAGGGCGTGACGCAGTAACTCGACCATCTCCTGTTCGACCGCCTCGCCGCGCCGATTCTCCTGCTCATCGGAGTCGATGCTGACGTCGTAGAGGTGGTGTTGCCCGACGTGCTGGCGGTTCGTCCACATCGGCAGCATGTCGCCCGGTTCGAACGGCTGACGGATTACCGGGATGTCGCTGCCGGGCATGAAGTCGAGCGTCGCCCGCCGATCGGGGGCCGGCACGCCGACAATCCCTTCGACCGGCAGCGGCATCGTAGACCACCGATTCGACCACATCGACAGCGGGAAGTTCTGCGTCTCGGGGGCCCGGGCGTACTTGCGCACGCCGTCGGTGATCTGCACCCAGTTGCCCCACACCCCGCCGAGCGCCCAATCGCGCACCGACGTGGTCGTGCCGGTGAGCAACGGCACCAACGACGTGCCATGGGCCTGCTGGGCGTTCGACACTCCGAACACGTCGGCGAGCGTGGCGTAGAGGTCGACGTTGGTGGTCAGCGCATCACAGGTTCCGCCACCGGTCACCCCCGGCCAGTGAATCAGCAGCGGCGTGTGACCGAGCGGCTCGAACTGGGGAACCCCCGGCTTGCCCCAGATGTCGTGGCCATCGCGGACGTCGCCGAAGTAATGGCCGTGGTCGGTGCAGACGATCACCGCGGTCGAGTCCCACAGCCCGCAAGCGTCGAGCGAGGCGACGATCTGTCCGAACCAGTGGTCGATCATCGACAGCTTGGAGCCGTAGTTGGCCCGAATGTGGCGTCCCTCGGCCTTGGTGATCAGCCCCTTCGATACCCCACCGTTGGTGTATGGCGGCCAGATGATCGAGGCCTCATCCCACGGCTCTTCCTGATACATCCCGCGCCACGGGGCCGGGGTGTCGAACGGCTCGTGCGGATCGAACTCGTCGACGAACAACATCCATCGGTCGTGTTGGGGTGTGGCCTGGGCGATCCATTCGGCCGCGGCCCGCATCGTGCGTGGGCCCGGGTAATCGGACTCCTCGCGGAAGAACGTCCGTGATCGGTCGTAGCCGCGGGTGAGCGAACCCTTGGGGAATCCGAAGGCCCGGGAGTGGAACCAATCCCCTGTACCAGCGGCCGTCTCGGGCGAGCCGATGAAGCTCGGGTCGACATGGGTGCGCCAGTGGTCGCTCTCGTGGCCGCGCACGTATTCCCATCCCGAGAAGTCGCAGTGGTAGTTCTCGCCGCCGGTCTCGAACAGGTGCGGATGGTCGCTGACCAGCATCGTGGTCACCCCGCTCGTGCGCAGCTTGGCGGTGATCGGCTCGTCCCACAGTTCGATCGATCCCCATGGCCGCCAGAGAAAGTCGAGCGTGCCGCACAGAATGTCGTGGCGAGCGGGCATGCACGGCAGCGAGCCGGTGACATGTCGGGTGAACTGAGTGGCCTGGTTGGCGGCGAACCGGTCGAGGTTCGGGGTCTCGAACTCGGTACCGCCGTAACTCCCGAGCATGTGCCGATTCAACGAATCAAGCAGCACGACGACGACGTTCTGCGGTGCGGCCACCGATTCCATGGATCCCCCTGACGCGATCGCCTCGGCCGAGCTTACGGGACGTGACACCGGTGTCAGATAGTCTCGTCGAAGCACGTCGCCTGATGTCGGACACCCGCTGAACACCGGCTCGGGAGTGCTTGGTTGCTACGTGCTCCCGGGGGGAATCAGCGACCCGACATTGGCATTTGCCGAGGCCCGCGCCGCGGAAGAAATTGGGCTCGGCACGGTCTGGCTCGGCGAGCGCTACGACACGAAAGACCTGCCCAGCCTGGCCGGGGCGCTGGGCGTACTCACCGCGCGGGTGACGATCGCCGCGGGCGTTACCCACCCAGGCTTGCGACATCCGATGGTGTTGGCGTCGATGGGCCAGACGTTGCAGGCGATCACCGGGGGCCGCTTCGTCCTCGGCCTCGGCCGCTCGGCGATGTGGCGATGGAACGCCTACGGAGTCCCCTCGCCCACGTTGGCCCCGCTCGCCGACACCGCCGATATCTTGCGCCGGCTGTGGGCGGGCGAGACCGTCACCTACGACGGCCCGGCCGGGCGATTCCCCCTGCTCCGGCTCCCCCAGCGACCGTCGCAACCGCCGCCGAAGTTGTTGCTCGCCGCCGTTGGACCGCGCACCGTCGAGCTGGCCGGTTCGGCATTTGACGGGGTGATCCTCCACCCGTTTCTCACCCCCGAGGCCGTTGGCCGGGCCGCCGCAAGCGTGCGACAGGCTGCGGAACGAGCCGGGAAGGATCCGGCGTCGGTGCGCTGCATCGCCACCGTCGTCACCGCTCCCGACCGGGACTTTCAACAGACCGGTCTGGCGATCGGGGCGCGGGCGGCGGGCTACTTCCACGTCCCCGGGCTCGGCGACTCGCTGGTCGCCGCCAATCGCTGGAACGCCGCCGACCTGGCGAAGTACCGCGCTCATCCGAGGCTGGTCGGGTTGGGCGACAAGACCGCCGACAAGCACCTCCCTCGGCCCGAGCTCGTCGAGTTGAGCCGCACCCTGCCCGCAGGATGGCTCGCCTCGTCATCGGCGGCGGGCTCCGCCAGCGAGTGTGCGGCGGTGTTGCTCAGCTACATCGAGGCGGGGGCCGACGAGTTGATTCTCCACGGCTCAACCGCGCCTCATCTCAGATCACTAGTCGAGGCCTTCCGCCGATGAACCTCGACGTCCCCCAGTTTCGTGTCTGGCTGACCACCCATCTCGCTGCGTCGGCCGAGGTACGCATCGGGCCCGTGACTCGCCCTGCCGCCGGTCAGTCGAACGAAACGCTGCTGTTCACCGCCACGATCGACGGAGCGGACCGGCGGCTGGTCGCCCGGTTGCAGCCGTCGGAGCGGCAGATCTTCCTGGCCGCCGACGTGGTCCGCGAGGGTCGGGTGGTTGCCGGAGTCGGTGCCGCGGGGTTGGCCCCGGCCCCACGTCATCGGTATCGAGCCGTCCGCCGAGGTCCTCGGTCGTCCGTTCTTCGTAATGGAACGCGTAGAGGGACGCGTGCCGTTGGCTCGGCCGTCGATCCATCTCGTTGGCTGGTTACCGGAGCTGACCGTCGCCGAACGCGAGGCGATGTGGAGTTCGGCGATCGACGCGCTGGTTGCTGTACACGCCACGAACTGGCAGGTCACCCACGAATTCCTGCTCGACGGAACCGACCCGGCTGCGGTACTCGAACGGCACATCGCCCGACTGGTCGAGTGGTATCACTGGGCGACCCGCGGCCGCGACTACCCCATCACCGACGCCGGAATCGACCGGTTGATCAGCGGACTCCCGGCAGTGAGCCACACCGAGCCGGTGTTGGTGTGGGGCGATGCGCGGGTCGGCAACATGATCTTTGGCGCCGATCATCGGGTTGCCGCGGCGATCGACTGGGAGGTCGCCACGATCGGTTCGCCGGCGATCGACATGGCCCACTGGCTCTTCTTCGACGACTTCATGACGACCGCAAGCGGCATTGACGCCTTGCCCGGATGGCCCGACCGGGCGACGACCATCGCCGAGTACGAGTCCCGATCTGGTCGGCGTCTCACCGATCTCGCCTATTTTGAACTGATGGATGAGGTATTCATGGCGACCACATTGATCCGCCAAAGCGACTGGCGCGTCGAGCGCGGCCTGGCCCCGGCCGACACCCGGATGGGGCACGACAACGCCGTCACGCAGATGCTCGCCCGCCGACTCGGGCTCGCCGTCCCCGGCTTATCACCGGACTACCTGGCCCACCGCGGCCTGGCCGCCGGTGCGGCGGTGACCGCATGAACATCGCCCTGCTCCTGCGCCAGGCGGCTCGCAGCTTCCCCGACCGCCCGGCAATCACCTGGCGCGGCACCACGCTGACGTACCGCCAGTTCGACGAGCAGTCCGCCGCCTTCGCCGGTTGGCTGGCAACCGTTGGAGCCGCCCCCGGCCAACGGGTACTGCTGTATCTCGACAACTGCCCGGAGCTCCTCGTCGCGATGTTCGGCACGTTCCGGGCCGGGTCGACGATCGTGCCGTGCAACTCTCGGTTGACCACCGACGAGCTGGCCTTTATCGCCGACGACTGCGATGTACGCGTGATCGTCACCGACTCGGCCCACGCCTCGGTTGCTCAGGCCGCGGCCGGGCCGGACCGCGTGGTGCTCACCGCCGACGTCGACTTCGCCGCGACACTGACCGGGCCGGTCATCTCCTTGGACCCGGCAGAGGTCGATCCGTCCGAGACCGCCTGGATCTTCTACACGTCGGGGACCACCGGGCGGCCGAAGGGGGCGATGCTCCCCCACTCGGTGCTCAACTTCGTCACGGTGTCGTGGCTCGCCGACCTCACCCCGCTCGACGAAACCGACGTCACATTGCATCTTGCTCCGCTCAGCCACGGGGCGGGATTCCATGCCGTCGCCGCGGTCGCCCGCGCCTGCGAGCAAGTGATTCCCGACACCACCAGCTTCGATCCGTTGGCGACGCTCGCCCTGATCCGCGACGCCGGGGTGACAAATACGTGGATGGTGCCGACCCAGATCGTGATGCTCACCGAGGCCGCGGCTGCTCTCGGGTCACCCATCGTGTTGCCCAGCTTGAAGTACGTGGTCTACGGCGGCGCGCCGATCACCCCGGCGGCAACGGCTAGGGCGCTCGACACGTTCGGCCCGATCTTCGTCCAACTCTTCGCCCAAGGCGAGACGCCGATGACCGTCACTGTGTTGCGCCGTCACGACCACGTGCCGGCCCTGCTGGGCAGCGCCGGACGAGCCCGCCCGGGCATCGAGGTACGCATTGTCGGTACCGATGGCGCTCCGGTGGACGATGGCGGGATCGGTGAGTTGGTGGTCCGCGGCCCGTCGGTGATGTCGGGATACTGGAACCGCCCCGAGGCCACCGCCGAGACGATCATCGACGGCTGGCTGCATACCGGCGACCTCGGTCGGATGACCGCCGACGGCGTGTTCTGGCTGCTCGACCGGGCAAAAGACATGATCATCTCGGGCGGATCGAACGTCTACGCCGTCGAGGTGGAAGCCGTGCTCAACGCCCACCCGGCCGTCGGCGAGGTCGCCGTCATCGGGCTGGCCGACGACCTGTGGGGCGAACTGGTCGCCGCCGTCATCGTCCCTCGCTCCGAGGAAACGTGCGATGACGCGACGCTGATCGCTCATTGCCGGGCAACGCTCGCCGGCTACAAGATCCCCCGGCGCTATTTCCTGGCCGACGCGCTCCCCCGCAACGCCTACGGCAAGGTGCTCAAACGTGAACTCCGCCGCCTGGCCAACGACGGCGAGTTGGTCGGCCTGTGATCGCCGACCTGCGAACTCAACTGGCCCGACTCCTTTCGCCCGCCACGGTGGCCGTGGTTGGCGCCAACGAATCACTCGGCATGTCGAACAACGCCGTACTGCCGATGATCGAGGCGGGCCACGATGTCGTGCTCGTCAACCCGAACCGCGACACGCTGTACGGCCGACCGGTCTTCGCGAGCCTCACCGCGTACGGGCAGCCCGTCGATGCGGTGTTGAGCCTGGTCAACGCCGAACGCTCGATCGACGTGATTGCCGAAGCGGGCGCGCTGGGTTGCGGCGGGGTGGTCATCTCAGCGGCCGGGTTCGTGGAGGCCGGAGATGCGGGGACCTCGCTGCAAACCCGGCTGCAGGCGGCGGCCCGCGACGGCAATGTCGCGATCGTCGGGCCGAACTGCAGCGGGTTCAAGAACGTGCCGCTTGGGGTCAACCTGTTCACCGGCGGCCGTCTCGACCTGACGGCCGGTGGCGTGGCCGTCGTGTCGCAGTCGGGCTTCCTGGTGCGCTCTGCGCTTGCCGCGGCGGGTGAACGGCAGCTCGGGGTGTCGATCGGGGTCTCGTCGGGGAACGAGGCGGTCTGTGACTTGGCCGACTACGTCGCGGTCCTCGCCGACGACCCACAGACCACCGTGATCTGCCTGGTCATCGAAACCATCCGCCGGCCCGGCGAGTTCTTCGAGGCGGTCGCCCAGGCCCGGGCCCAGGGCAGACCGGTCATTGCCCTCAAGCTCGGTCGAACCGACCGGTCCCGCCACATCATGCAGTCGCACACCGGGGCGATCGCCGACGCGGCCCGGGTCTACGACCTTGCGTTTCGCGAACACGGCATCATCGGGGCCCGCGACATCGACGATCTGCTCGACCGGGCCCAACTGCTCGCTCAGTTGCCATCGACGGGTCGACGGCCGATCCGGAGAATCGGCATGATCACCACCTCCGGTGGGGTCGCGGCCCTGGCCACCGACATTGCCGACGAGGTCGGTGCGCCGCTGCCTCCGCTGCCCGAGTTGGAGCCGTGGGTGCGCGAGCGGGTGCCCGGCGACACCGTCAATCCGCTCGATCTGACCGGGTTCGTGATGACCAAGGCCGAGCTGATGATCGAGGTCTTCGACAAGTATGCATCGGCCGTCGACCTGCTCAGCCTGGCCTGGTGGACCGGCACCGGCAACGAAGGCTGGAGCCGTACCCTGCTCGCCCCGTTCGCCACCGCCGCGGCCTCGAACCCGGGCGTTCCGTTCGTCGTCACGCCGATTGAGGCGACCGGCACAGGCGCCTGGGTCAACGAGTGGCGGGCCAAGGGCCTGTCGTTCGCCCGCGGTGTCGAGTCGTTGTACCGCGCCACCGACGCCTACAACCGGTTCGTCACCGACCCCGTCCGCGGGGTGCTGCCCAACCCATCGTCGGTACCCGATGGGACACCCCCGCCCCTCATCGAGTCCGAGGCAGGAGCGATCGTCGGGTTCGCCGACGCGATGCGTTTGCTGACCGCCGCGGGCATCACCGTCGCGCCGTGGGTCGTGTTGCGCGGCGATGCGGTCGACGACCCGGGGCTCGACGCCCTCGGCGAGCGAATGGTGGTGAAGTTGGCCGACGTCCCCCACCGCACCGAACTGGGCGCCGTGCGCCTCGACGTCTCGCGAGCTGGGTTACCGCAGGTCATCGCGGAATTGCGGGCGATCGCCAACGCGGCACGGGTCCCGAGCGATATTGCTGTCCAGGCCATGGTGCGCGGATCTGGTGAGGCATTCGGCGGTTTGCAATGCCAGTCCGACTTGGGCTCCGTCGCCCTGCTCGGCCGGGGCGGCGTGTTGATCGAAGTTGCCGGGGGCGTCGCCGGACGCTTCCTTCCCCTCGACGAGTCGGCGATCGCCGCGCTCACCGAGGAGGTCGCCGGCGACGCCGCCTTCGCCCGGTTGCGGGGCCAACGCCGGTGGCCCCTCGATGCCGTCGCCGGGCTCCTGGGCGGGCTCGACACCCTCGGGCGGGAACAACGGCACTGGCTCGGCTCGCTCGACATCAACCCGCTGATCCGTCACCGACGACGCGATCATTGCGGTCGACGCTTTGTTCGTCGCCCACTCAGCCAATGGAGGCGACAACCGTGTCAACCGATGAATTGCGAGCCGACGTACAGCGTTTTGTCGCCGAGAATTGGGATCTCGACATCACCGTGCGGGAGTGGTGGGCGCGGCTTTACACCGCAGGACTGGCAGCGCCGACATGGCCCGAAGCATTCGGTGGGCGATCGTTGTCGACCGGCGAACAGCGCGTCGTGATGGAGGAATTGGCTGCCGCCGGGGTGATCAGTCCGCCGGTCGTCGGCATTGGTCCGGCGATGGCCGGGCCGACGTTGCTTGCCATCGGCACTGAGGAACAGAACCAGCGCTACCTGCCCGGACTTGCCAAGGGTGAAGACACCTGGTGCCAGCTGTGGTCGGAGCCGCGCGCGGGTTCCGACCTCCCGGCGATGAGTACGACGGCGGTCCGTGACGGCGATCGCTACGTCGTCAACGGGCAAAGGTGTGGAACTCGGCGGCCGACATCGCCCAGCGAGCCATCCTGCTCGCCCGCACCGACCCCGACGCCCCCCACCGAGCGGGGCTGACCTACTTCGTCATCGAGATGGATCAGCCAGGCGTCGACGCCCGCC
>JANNNL010000148.1:0-8523 GCA_031398525.1 Actinomycetes bacterium
GCGGTCGGCCGCGCCGCCGACGACCGCTCGGTCGGTCTCGACGACAACCAGTGGCAGCAGTGGGCGGCGGGCATGGCGATCGTGCTCGACCGGTGCCGTGCCCGCGGCTACGAGCCGACGCTGCACCCCGAGACCGGGACGTTCGTCGAGGCCGAGTGGGAGATCGATCGTGCGCTCGAACTGACGGAGGTCGGCCTGTGCCTCGAGACCGGTCACCAGATGGTCGGCGGGGGCAGCGCGCTGGCGACGCTGGAGCGATGGGGCGACCGCATCAACCACGTCCACGTGAAAGACGCCAGGGCCGCCGTCATCGACCGGATCGTCGGAGACGCGATGCCGGTCGAGGCGATCTGGCAGGAGCGGGCGTTCTGCGCGCTCGGTGACGGTGATGTGCCGATCACCGACATCCTCGCCCGCCTCACCGCGATGAACTACTCGGGTTGGATGGTGGTCGAGCAGGACATCTTTCCCGGGCTGGGCGACCCCGAGGACGCCCAGCGCGACCAACTCGCCAACCGCGCCCTGCTCCGCGCCAACGGCTTCTGAACGCTTTGGCGTTGACATGATGGCGGAATGCCTTCGCTCGACGACTTCCCCCGCTACCCGTTGACGTTCGGTCCATCACCGATTCATCCGCTGCGCCGGCTGAGCGCTCATCTCGGCGGGAAGGTTGAGATCTGGGCGAAGCGCGAAGACTGCAACTCGGGCATTGCATTCGGCGGCAACAAGGTCCGCAAGCTGGAGTATCTGATCCCCGAGGCGCTCGCCCAGGGTTGCGACACGCTGGTCTCGATCGGCGGCGTTCAATCGAACCACACCCGCGCCGTCACCGGGGTCGCCGCTCACCTCGGACTGAAGGCGGTCACCGTGCAGGAACACTGGGTGGAATGGCCCGACGTGGTCTACGACAAGGTCGGCAATGTGCAGTTGTCGCGGATCATGGGCGGCGATGTGCGCTTCGACCCGGCCGGGTTCGACATCGGCATCCGCTCCAGTTGGCAGCGGGCGCTCGACTCGGTCATCGAGGCCGGTGGCACGCCGTACGCCATCCCGGCCGGCGCGTCGGATCATCCGCTCGGCGGGCTCGGGTTCGCCAACTGGGCCGTCGAGGTCGCCGCGCAAGAGGCCGCGCACGACATCTTCTTCGACCACGTGATCGTTTGCACGGTGACCGGCTCGACCCATGCCGGGATGATCGCCGGGTTCGCTCTGGAGGACCGCAGGGGCCAGTCAACGGGCCGCCACCTGATCGGCATCGACGCCTCGGCCACGATGGACAAGACCATCGAACAGGTCACCCGCATCGCCCGATCGACGGCCGCCAAAATCGGCGTCGGGCGCGACCTGCGGCCCGATGAAATCACGGTTGTCGACGGCTACTCGGCCGCCATCTACGGCATCCCCGACGAGCAAACGCTCGAGGCGATCCGCCTGACCGCCCGGATGGAAGGGATGCTCACCGACCCGGTCTACGAGGGCAAATCGATGGCAGGACTGATCGGCATGATCCAGTCCGGCGAGATCCCCGCCGGATCCAAAGTCCTCTATGCCCATCTCGGCGGCCAAACCTGCCTCAGCGCCTACGCCGGCGTGCTGTAACCGTTCGGGATCAGTCCCAGGGCGTACCGACCGCGCTCGGGAGGAACCTCCCACAAGTCTTGAGCACACGGCCACGTCGGCGAACCTACTTCCCTGCTCAGGTGTGGCGGATGGTCATTCCGCCGTCGACGGGGATGACCGCACCGTTGACGAAACTCGACGCCGGGAGGCACAGGTTGAGGGTCATATGGGCGACTTCTTCGGGATCTCCGTAGCGGCGAAGGGGGACGCGGCGCTTCGCGTAGGTCTCCTTGGCATCGTCGGGGATTCCGGCGGTCATGCCGGTGTTGATCGGGCCGGGGCAGATGCAATTGACCGTGATGCCGTGACGACCGAGTTCGACCGCGAAACTCCTGGTCAAGCCCGTGACGCCGGCCTTGGTCGCCGAGTAGGCCGAGATGCCTGCGGTGGCCACGATCGCCTCGGTGGAGGCGATGTTCACGATGCGACCCGCTCCCGATGCCTGGAGATGCGGGAGCGCGGCGCGGATCAAGCGGGCATGGGCGGCGAGGTTGACCGCGACCGTGGTCGCCCAGTTCTCCTCGTACGACTCTTCGTCTTGGAACGCCGAGTTGACGAGCGAGACCCCGGCGTTATTGACGATGATGTCGAGCGCACCGAAGCGGCCGACAACGTCGGCGACGAGCTGTTTGATCGCCGTCAACTCCGAAACGTCTACCACCCAACCCTCGCAGGAATCGGGCCCGTGAACGGCGCGGATCTCATCGACCACGGCCAACACCCGCTCGGCTCCAAGGTCGACGACGGCAACATGCGCTCCTTCGTCGGCGAACAACCTGGCCGTCGCCCGACCCATCCCCGAGACGGCCCCGGTCACGATCGCCACCTTGCCGGTGATCGACCTCGACAGCACCGACAGTCGGCCGGGCACCGACGATTCAGTCATCGGCCTTCCAACGCTCGGTGCCACCCATGCCGTACATCTTGAGGTACAGCGCCCGCTGAGGTGTCACCGCGATAAACGCCGTGCCCGGGGAGTCGTCGGCCCCGCCGGGAGCGAAGGCGTTCAGGTCGTAGTCGAACACGCCCTCCCACAGGCGACGCTTGGTTTCCAGATCGGTGAACACCTCGCCGGTCCCCCAGATCTCGACACCGTCGCCGACCTCGGTGACCTGCCAATGCAGGGCGAGCTTCGGGTTGGTGGCCAGGTTGCGGGCCTTCACCGAGTCGGCGCCGCACATGAACCACAGCGTGTCGCCCTCCCAGCAGGGATGCACCGGCACCACGTCGGGCATGCCATCAGGCCGCACCGTCGCCACGTGCGCCCACATCGACAGCGCCGTGCAATGTGCCTTGATCTCGTCAAGTGTCATGACCTCGTCCTCTCGTTCGTCGTCTCGTGTTATTCGTCATCTCGTGGAATCCACGAACCCTACGCCGCTGGCGCTCTGGCCCTCGCCGCGAAGGTCAGGCGATCACTCGCATCCGCTGGGCGACTCGTTCGGCCTCGGCCCAGTCTTCCCGGTAGGCATTCCAGGCGATGTGTTCGGCGCCGATTCGTAGCCAGCACGCCTGCCAGCGCTCATCGAACCGGTCGAGCGCGCCGGGGATGTCTGACCATCGTTCGCAGGCCGCAGCCCGGAGCTGGGGTGCATCGATCGATGGGTACCACGGCGCCCAGAACTCAATCAGGCCGAGATCGTACAGATGGTCGCCGTAGAGCGAGATTCCCCAGTCAAAGAGGCCGGTGATGTGGGCGTTCTCCACGTGAACATTGCGGTACATCATGTCGTTGTGGACCAGTCCACGCGGCACGTCGTCGGTGGCGACCCGATCAAGTTCGGCCAACCCCCAGCCGAACTCTGCGTGTAAAGCCGGGACGCTGCACAGCCGATCGCGCCAACCGGCGACTCGGCTGTTCGGGTCGTTGTCGTCGAGCGCCAGCAGAAACTCACGCCAGGAGGCGCGCTCTCCCCGACCGTCGTTTCCCCTGCGCCCCAGCCCTCGCCCACCGCATCGGCGGCGACGCGAAGCGCCTCCAACGTATCGACAATCGACGGGATCGCCGCGATCCACTCCGCCGACGCCAGGCTCTCCAGCGGCGTGCCGGGCACCAACGGGGCGATCGAATAGAAGCCGTCGAAGGCTCCACCAAACTCCAGTATCTCGGGTACAGGTAGATGCGGAGCGTTGAACCGATGGGCCAGCCGGTCGTGTTCGAAGTCCTCACCGTGGATGCCGAACTTGGCGGCAAACTGATGGCTTTGGTGAGTGAAGCCGAAGCATTGCGACCACGAGCCGGTGCCGATTTCGCTGAGGTCGTCGATGTCGTTGCCGAGCTTGCTCTGGAGGAACGATGCAATCGCTTCGAGAGTGTGCGCCATACGCGCCGGACGTTACTCGGGGATCGGGTAGTGGATCCCGGGAATTCCGAGCTTCCAGTTCTCGAACGTGTTCGGCACCAAACCCTCGTACGGCTTGCCGACCTGGGGCTGATCCTTGTTCCAGAACATGTGCGATGGCGCAATCTGCCACGCGCCACGCGATGCCTCGTTGCCACCGTCGACGAACAACGTGTGGCCCGTGACGTAGGCCGACGCGTCGGAAGCGAGGAATAACAGCGGACCGCGCAGGTCGCCGTCGGGGTCACCGAGGCGGCGCATCGGGGTACGACTCTCGATCCATGGGGCCTTGCCGATGCCGTCGAAAATCGGCCGAGTCATCTCGGTCACGAAGTACCCCGGGGCGATGGCGTTGACCCGCACATTGCGGTCGGCCCACTCGACGCCGAGCAGTTTGGTGAGTTGCAAGACGGCTCCCTTGGCCGCGTGGTACCACGGGTTGACGTACTCGGAGCCACCCGAGCCGAGGATCGAGGCGATGTTGATGATCGAGCCGCTGCCCCGCTCCAACATGTGCGGGGAGCACTCCCGCGCGAACGCCCACACCCCGAACAGGTCGACATCGATGACCCGGCGGAACGTCTCGTGATCGCTCCACTCGCTTGGCAATCCCCGTAGGTCGGAGATGCCGGCGTTGTTGACCAGCACGTCGACGCGGCCGTGCTGCTCGATCGTCTCCGCGATCACCCGCTGCACATCTTCGACGACCGTCACGTCACCCGCGTGACAGGTCACCTTGCTGCCGTGGCGCTCTCGCAGGCCGGCCGCGTTTTCTTCCAACAGCTCCGCCGACCGCGCCGTGATCGCGATTTCGGCCCCCGCTTCGGCGAGCACGTCGCAGAAGGTAAGGCCCAACCCCATCGAGCCTCCGGTGACCAAGGCCACCTTTCCCTTCATGTCGAACATCGACTCGATGGACATTGTCTCCCCTTTGTGCCAGTTGTAGCGCTCTACTCGAACGGTAGAGCGCTCCAATCTACGCACCCAGTAGGGAGCGTTCGACATAGTCGCTGAGCAGGACTTTCCTGCCGATATGGTCGGCTGAGTTGTCCCCGACAACTCGGTCATCGAGAGGAATCATCTATGAGCAGTGTCCCGTCCCCGACCAGTGTTGCGCCCGCCGAAGGGAGGCTCGGAGTCCTGACCGTCGGGTTGGGCGCCGTCGCGTCGACGCTGATTGCCGGGGTCGAACTCGCTCGCCGAGGGATGGCGACACCGGTTGGCTCGTTGACCCAGATGGGCACCATCCGGCTCGGGAAACGCACCGAGGCTCGGTCGCCGTTGATCAAAGACTTCGTACCCTTGGCGTCGCTCGACGACATCGTCTGGGGCGCGTGGGATCCGTTCCCCGACGATGCCTACGTCGCAGCGCAGCGCGCCGGGGTGCTCGATGCGCCGCGCCACTTGGAGGCGATCTCCGACACATTGCGGTCCGTCCGACCGATGAAAGCGGCCTTCGACCGCTCGTATGTGAAGAACATCGACGCCGAGAACCATCTCGACACGGTCAACAAACGGTCGATGCTCAATGCGATCCGCGAAGACATCAACCGGTTCCGTGACGAGAAGCGCTGCGACCGCCTGGTGATGATCTGGTGCGCCTCGACCGAGGTGTACATCGAAATCGGCCCCGCCCACATGTCGATAGAAGCCTTCGAAGCGGCAATCGACGCCAACGACCCGACTGTCGCTCCGTCGATGCTCTACGCCTACGCGGCAATTCTGGAAGGCGTTCCGTTCGCCAACGGCGCCCCCAACCTCTGCGTCGATACGCCGGTGCTGCGCGAGCTGGCAGCGGCGCAGAACGTGCCGATCTCGGGTAAGGACTTCAAGACCGGCCAGACACTGGTCAAAACGGTGCTTGCCCCGATGCTCAAGGCCCGCATGCTCGGCCTGTCGGGGTGGTATTCCACCAACATTCTCGGCAACCGCGACGGCGAGGTGCTCGATGACCCCGACAACTTCAAGACCAAGGAGGAGTCGAAACTCGGCGTGCTCGAAGACATCCTGCAGCCTTCGTTGTTCCCCGAGCTCTACGGCAACGTCTTCCACAAGGTGCGGATCAACTACTACCCACCCCGCGGCGACAACAAGGAGGGGTGGGACAACATCGACCTCTTCGGCTGGCTCGGTTACCCAATGCAGCTCAAGGTCGATTTTCTGTGCCGCGACTCGATCCTCGCCGCGCCGCTCGCCCTCGATCTGGTGCTGTTCAGCGACCTCGCCGCCCGGGCCGGGATGGGTGGTATCCAGGAATGGCTGAGCTTCTACTACAAGAGCCCGCAGACCGCCCCGGGCCTCTACCCGGAGCACGATTTGTTCATTCAGCTCACCAAGTTGAAGAACACGCTGCGGTGGATGATGGGCGAAGATCAGATCACTCACCTCGGTATGGAGTACTACCGGTAGTCCAGTGGCTATCGTGCCTGTCCGGTGAAGAGAACGACGGTCGAAGAACGCAGAGCCGAGATCCTTGAGGTCACGTGTCAGGTCGTCATTGAACGTGGCTTCGCCGCGACCCGAGTCTCCGACGTGGCCAACAAGCTCGGCGTGTCGACCGGGCTGATCCACTACCACTTCGACTCCAAGCAGCAACTGTTGGCCGAGGCGTTCCAACACGCGGCGCGCCAAGAGATGGTCAGTCTCGAGGAAGACCTAGCAGGCGCGCCCAACGACGTCGCCAAGCTCGACCGGGTGCTGGAGAACTACACCCCCGGGCAAGGCGACCTCGACTGGCTGATGTGGATCGACTCGTGGGGCGAGGCGTTGCGTAACCCGGCAATGAAGGCGATCAGCCAGGAACTCGACGTCGAGGCGACAGCTCTGATCGAGCGAGTGATTCGCGAGGGCGTGGCGAACGGGCAGTTTTCGTGTCCCGACCCGTCGGGCTCAGCATGGCGTCTCGCCGCGCTCCTCGACGGACTCGGCATTCAACTGACGGTCCACGACGGCGTGATCACCCGCGACGAACTCCTCCGCCACGTGCGCCTCGTCGCCATTTTCGAGCTCGGCCTCACGGCCGACGCCTTCAGCGCCCGCAACCTCAAGCGCCGCTCCCCCAAACCCACTCCCTAAACCCGGGTCTCCGGCCCGCTGGCCTCCCCGTCCGGTCTGCGTACCTCCGCCTCCTCGGTCTGGGTCATGCCTCGGACCGCCACCCAAGGCCAATTTGGAGCGCAGTAGCGCGTGGTGCGCCACCGCGCTCCCGAGATTCCCCAATCCTCGGGTCCGCCCCCGCCGAGCTCCCCGGCCCACCGCGATCTCCGCCACCAGACGCCAACTTGGCGTGCGGTGGCGCGTGGACCGCTACGGCGCTCCCCGAATCGTCGACGCAACTCCGGGGCCCACGAAATCTCCGCCGGTCGAGATCTCGGCAGCGCACGAGAGCTAGGAAGAGGGCATAACCTGAGCTCCGCTTCCCCCGAACGCAATCTTGTTTCGTCGCGCGGAGGCACAGCATGCCATTCGATCAACGGGCGCTCGCCCAATTGTCGGCTCGATTTCGGGGAGTCGTCGATCTCCACCAACTTCGATTACTAGGCGCCACCCATCACCAGGTCAAGGGCCTGATTCGTACCGGTCGATACGACCGCGTCGGGATCGGGCTGTATCGCTCGACCGAACATCCGCATTCACCCGAGCAGGACGCGTTGATCGCTTGCAAGCTCACGGGTGGGGCGACATCCCACGGCACGGCCTCGTGGCTGTCGGGACTCCGGGGCGTCCCACGACCGGAACTGCCGCACGTTACAGTCCATCACCGCCACCGTTTGGCGCTCGGCCCATTCATCCTCCACCGTTCTACGCTGCTGCCTGCCGACCACCTCGTGCACCGCCGCGACGGCATCGTGACGACCAGCCCGTGCCGAACGGCGTTCGACCTCGTCTCGATCATTGGTCTCGATCGGACGGAATCGATCGTCGAGCAACTCCTCGACGAGCGGAAGTGCACATTGCCGGGCCTTCGGCGAGTCGCTGCCCAGATGAGGGCCCAAGGACGAGCCGGCTCCGCAGCATTCACCGAGGTGCTCGATCGTCGACCAGCTTGGGCACGGCCAGTCGACTCCGATCTGGAGCTGCGTCTGGTGAAGGCGCTCATGAGCCGAGGCGTCGCCGAACCGGTGCGCCAACACCCGATCGAACTACCGGGCGGGAAGATCGTTCATCCCGACCTGGCGTGGCCCGCGCAACGGTTTGCGGTCGAGGTCAATCACGTGACCTGGCATGGTCGCGCCGAGCAATCACGCTACGACGCGTGGCGGTACCGCCAACTCCGACTTCTCGGCTGGCACGTCGAACCAGTGAGTGACACCGATATCAGCGTTCGGCTTGAGTCGACGTGTACGGAACTGGCCGAGCTACTGGCCCGTCGGCCCGCCGAACCCCGGGACATTCGGGGAGCGGCGTAGCGGTCTGTGCGCCATCCGGCTCCAAATTGGTGCCCGATGTCGACGTGGCTGCGACTGTCGGCTCGCGGTCCGGACAGCAGGACGGTTCTGGGGCGTGGGGGGGCGCGCCCCCCCCCACGCCGCGCCCCAAATGGGGGACCGGGGGGGGGGCC
>JANNNL010000124.1:0-2133 GCA_031398525.1 Actinomycetes bacterium
CGAGCAGGTCGTTCCAGAAGTACGTGCCGCTGGCCGCCATGCAGAACGCAACGAAAACGATCAGCGCTCTGCCGATGGCTTGGCCGTTGTCGAGCACGCCCGCCGCACCGGGCGCCGCAAAAACGAGCACGTTCTTGGCCCATTGTTTAGGTCGTGCCTCGCGTAACCACGCGTTCATCCGTTCCTCGATCCCATGCCGCACACTCTCATCTCGCCGAGCGCAGCGCCGCGCCGAAGGACAACAGGGCTGTTCATGGCGCGCGCCCGTCGGGTACTGCAGTGATTGTCATCCCGCCGATCAGGTGGGGGCGGTCTGCTCGAGCCAACAACTCCCGGTCACCGGCCGAATCGCCATACGCCCACAACTCCACGTCGCGCCCAGCCAGCCACGTGGTGAGCCGGGCCACCTTCTCGGGACCACGGCAGTTTCGGCCGACCAATCCGCCGGTCAAATTGCCATCCGCCCCGACGGCGAGTGTGGCGCACAGCACGCCGTCAACTCCCAGTCGCTGACCGAGTGGCCGCAGGTAGGCGTCGAGCGATGCCGAGACCAGCACGACCTGGTGGCCCTGTCGACGATGCCAGGCCAGCCTCGCAATCGAATCAGGGCGCATCGAATGTTCTTCGACTTCGGCCGCGAACCGCTCACCCTCGACCGCGACCGCCGCAGCCGACCGGCCGGCGAACGCACTCACGGCCAACTCCTTCAGCAGGTCACGATCACGCCGGATCAGGGCGGCCACCAGCCGAAGTGGGTGCCGTACGAGGGCCGCCATCACTGTCGGGGCACCCAGTGAGCGCCGCAGGAATGGCATCACGCAATCCCGGGTGGTCAGCGTTCCATCGACATCGAACGCTGCGACGATGGGGCGTGGTGTCATGCGGCGACGAGGCTACCGCTGGCCCGTCGCCAGACCGCGCAACATCGTCCAGTACCCCGGCCAACTCTTGGAAACCACTCCCGGATCAGCAATCTCGACGCCCGAGGCACGCAAGCCCACGAGTGCGAGGCTCATCGCCAGCCGATGGTCGTGGTGTGTTGCTACTCGTCCGCCATGCGGCACCGACGGATGAATCACCATGCCGTCGGGTTCTTCATCGGCCTGCACCCCGAGCCGGCGCAACTCGCCGATGAGATCGCCGATACGGTCGCTCTCTTTGCGACGGATAAACCCGACGCCGGTGATCCGGGTAGGCGTCGAAGCAAACGCGGCGACCACCGCAAGGGTCGGCACGGTGTCGGAAATGTCGGCCATATCGACCTCGACACCGACCAACGAACCTGATGACTCCACCGTCACGCCGTCGGCGGCCCACCTCACGGTGCAGCCCATGCGCTCCAACACGTCGGCGAAGCGGGCGTCCCCCTGCGCCGAGGAACGGGAGAGACCACCGACGGTCACTCGACCACCACAGATGGCTGCCGCCGCGAGCGGGTACGACGCTGAGGACGCATCGGCCTCAACGACCATGTCGTGACCTGCATACCGTCCGGGCGCAACCTCAATCGACTCGGCGCGTACATCGACGGTCGGCCCATCAAACGCCGCCATCACCATCGCAGTCATCTCGACATAGGGCCGAGAAATCAGCGGGGTCGTCAAGTCGATTCGCAGACCGTCAGCCAGATACGGGGCGATCAGCATCAGCGCTGTCACATACTGGCTCGATACATCGCCCCGCAACGTCACGACGGACTGCACGCCGAGCGACGCGCCCAGCTCGACGCCTTCGATCGTGACCGGCAGATACCCGGCCTGGCCCCCGGGAATCACGCCGATGCCGATCGCGGCCAACGCGTCGTGCAAGGGAGCCATCGGCCGAGCCCGCAGCGGCGCGGCACCATCGATCGTGTAGCTACCGCGACCAAGAGCGCAGAGAGCGGTGATGAACCGAGACGTAGTCCCAGCCAGCCGGGTGGTCAACGTCAACGGACCCGGACGTAGCCGACCGCCGGTGCCCTGAATGGTGACCACGTGAGGACCGCCCGCAATCATCGCGCCCAGTACTTCGATGCACTCCAACATCGCCTGGGAATCGTCACCGCCGGGCACATTGGCCAACCGGGACTCACCGTTCGCCAGAGCTGCGCAGACTAACGCCCGGTTGGCGATGCTCTTCGAGCCCGGCACG
>JANNNL010000160.1:0-3229 GCA_031398525.1 Actinomycetes bacterium
GCATGGCGAGCGATGGAGCCGATACTCGTTTGTCGGTCGCGACCCGAGCGCAACGTTGACCCTACGCAACGGCCGTATTTCGGTCGACGGCTCCGTCCCGGCCAGCGTGCCCCGCGACCGCGGCATGCTTGGCGCGCTCGATGCGCTCCTCAAGGTGTACCGCGGCCCGGTGATGCCCGATCTGCCGCCGTTGCATGGCGGGGTGATGGGCTTTCTCGGCTACGACGTGATCCGCGAGGTCGAGCACCTACCTGACACGCCGCACGACGACCGGGGGATGCCCGACGCGGTGATGAGCGTGATCGGTTCGCTCGCCGCGTTTGACCACTGGCGGCAACGGGTCTACCTGATCGAGAGTGTGCCGGTGCTTGGCCTGTCGGGCGACCTGCTCGATGCCGCCTACGACAATGCGGCCCGGCGAGTCGATCAGGCAATCGCCGACCTCGCCCGCCCGCTGCCGTACGCCCCGGTGGAGCCGCCCGATCCGACCGACGCCCTGCCGCCGATGAAGTCTTCGATGCCGAGTGGGATGTACCAGCAGGCCGTCGAGGTGGCCAAGGAGCACATTCGCGCCGGGGACATCTTCCAAGTGGTGCTCTCGCAGCGCTACGACGTCGATCTGCAGGCCGACCCGTTCGATGTGTACCGCGTGCTCCGCCAGGTCAACCCGAGCCCGTACATGTACTTCCTGCGGCACCCCGACGTGACGATCGTAGGATCGTCTCCTGAGCCGATGGTCCAACTGCGCGACGGTCGGGTGGTGTCGCGACCAATCGCGGGGACGCGGCGGCGGGGCCGCAACGACGAGGATGATCGCCGCATGGCCGGGGATCTGCGCGAGAACCCCAAGGAAGTGGCCGAGCACATCATGCTCGTCGACCTCGCCCGCAATGACGTGGGCCGGGTCGCCAAGTTCGGCACGGTCAAGGCCGATGAACTGCTCACCCTGGAGCGCTACAGCCACGTGATGCACCTCACCTCGCAGGTGTCGGGCGAGCTGCGCGAGGGCCTCACCCCGATTGATGTGCTGCGGGCGACGTTGCCGGCCGGAACGGTCTCGGGGGCCCCGAAGGTGCGGGCGATGGAGATCATCGACTCGCTCGAACCGGTGAAACGGGGCCCGTATGCCGGAGTGGTCGGCTACGTCGACTTCGCCGGCAATCTTGACACGGCGATTGCGATTCGCACGATGTTCATCGGCCCCAACGTCGCATCGTTGCAGGCGGGAGCAGGAATTGTCGCCGACTCCATTCCCGATGACGAAGACCTGGAATGCCGCAACAAGGCCGCCGCGCTCCTGGCCGCTATTCCCGCGGCTCGACGAATGACGGCCAAACGACGTGAGAACGGAACCTCGGCATGAGTATGTGTATTCGTCGTGACACGCTGACGGTCGAGGGTCCCGATGCGGCCAAGTATCTGCAAGGCCAGCTTTCCAACGACGCCGCCGGCCTCGCGGTTGGTGCGTCATGTTGGAGCTTCCTCCTCGAACCGACCGGCAAACTCGGCTTCGTGGTGCGGGTGCTCCGCACGGGGCCTGAGTCGTTCGTCATCGATACCGACGAAGGAGCCGCCACGCGAGTCGAGGCGCGTCTACGGCGCTTCCTGATCCGCACGAAGGCGACCTTGACGGTCGGGGAGATGGTCGTGGACCTCGATGGTCAGGGCCCCGGGGCCGAGCTGATCGGATGGTGGGGCGATGGCGTTCAGCGGGTCAGTGACGAGCCGCCAACGTCCGACGTCCTCGCCGCGGAGTCGCGGCGAATCGACGCCGGGTGGCCGGGGGTGGCTGAACTCCTGGACGGCCTGATCCCTGGCGAGACGGGCCTGGTGCCGGTTGCCGCCAGCTTCACCAAGGGCTGCTACACGGGGCAGGAACTCGTCGCCCGCATCGACAGTCGAGGCAACAATGTGCCCAAGTTGTTGCACCGGGTCGTGCTCGAATCGGCCGCCACGGTCGGTGCCGAAATCATCGTCGACGGAGCATCGGTCGGTTCGCTGACCAGCGTCAGCGGATTGGCAGCACTCGGCTTCATCCGTCGGTCAGTCACGGCCCCACTCGACGCGCTGGTGGGTGAGTCCCCGGCGCGGGTGGTCGGGTTGCGCGACAACTGAGAGGAACGCTCACCGGGTTTAACTCGGGAGCGTGACGACGAATCTTGCGCCGCCGAGGGGCGACACATCGGCGTTGACGGTGCCACTCATCATTTCGACGAGTTCACGCACGATGGCCAAGCCGAGACCCGAACCACTCTCACGACGCTCGGCCTGATTGCGGGCGACATAGAGCCGTTCGAACACCCGCGGCAGGTCGGCGGAAGGAATACCCGGACCATCGTCGTCGATGGTCAGTATGGCTCCGGCGCCGAGCGAAATGGTCGAGACCTCGACCTCCACCTGCGATCGGGCGTACCTGAGTGCGTTGTCGAGCAGATTGGCGACGACCTGCGCCAGCCGGTCGTGATCGCCGGTAACCGGTGCCGCGGTCGGGGTGCGGCATGCCACGCTCAGTCGCAGCTCGCCGGCGGTGGGTGCGGACGATTCGACTTGTGATCGAGCGACCGCAGCGAGGTCGACGGTGGTGAGACGAAGATCGAATGCCCGAGCCTGGAGTTTCCCCAGATCAAGCAGGTCGTTGACGAGTCGTTCGAGCCGCTGCGACTCCGATCGGATCACCGCGGCCGCACGCTGTGGATCGCCCGTCGAATCGGCGATCGCCTCGGCATAGCCGCGAATCGACGTCAACGGCGTGCGCAGATCATGAGACACCGACAGCAAGAACTGCTGCTCGACAGTCCGCGACCGTTGCAGATTGGCGGCCATTGTGTTGATCGAGTTGGTCAACTCGCTCAGCTCATCGTTGGCTCCCGGATCGGGCGGGTGCAATCTCGCCGACAGGTCTCCGGCCGCGACGCGTTGGGTGACTGTGCTGGCGTCGATCACCGGCTGGGCCAGCCGCCGCCCGAGCACCCGAGCCACCATGGCGCCGAGGGCAATCGTCAGCATGGCGGCGATGACGAACCACCGAACCGATGAACCGAGACCCGGGTTGGGACGGCGGGCCGCGACGATCACGAGTCGCGCCCGATCAAGCCCAACTGCTCGGGCGACCACCACCTGTCCGGCCGACCGGATGCTGCGAACTTGGTTCGGCTTGATCGTCGTCACGTCGAACGTCGCCTGATCAACGGCTGCAGGCAGGTCACCGATGATCCGGTTCTGCGCTCCG
>JANNNL010000192.1:0-10107 GCA_031398525.1 Actinomycetes bacterium
CGAAGCAAGCATTCCCTGACGGAGGTCTCTGATGGAACAAGGTAAACCCATCAGCGCAGCGAATGCCGGCGATGGGGCCCGGGGGCGCAGCCCCCGTGCCGCTATGCGCCGGTTGGTCATCAAAGGCGGTCGATTGATCGATTCGACGGGGGAGCGAGCAGCCGATCTCGCAGTCGAGGGAGGCTCGATCGTTGAGGTCGGGGCAAACCTCGACGGTGATCGCACGCTCGACGCGTCGGGCTGTGTCGTGTCTCCGGGTTTCGTGGACTTACACGTTCACCTACGGGAACCCGGTCGTGAAGAGGCCGAGACGATCGAGACGGGCAGCCGGGCGGCCGCTCTCGGCGGGTTCACCGCGGTGGTGGCGATGCCGAACACCGAACCGCCGCACGACTCACTCGCCGTCGTCCAGATGGTGCGACGGCTCGGCCAGGAGGCCGGTTTGTGCGACGTCCATCCGTCGGGGTGCATCACGATGGGTCGGGCCGGCGAGCAGCTTGCGCCGCTTGGCGAACTGGCGGCGGCCGGGGTGCGGATTTTTACCGACGACGGCAACGGCGTGCAGGATCCGTTGCTGATGCGCCGAGCGATGGAGTACTCCACCGGGCTGGGCATCACCCTCGCCCAACATTGCGAGGTGTCGCGGCTGACCAAGGGCGCGGTGATGCACGAGGGCTCGTGTTGCAGCCGCCTTGGCTTGCCGGGTTGGCCGTCGATCGCCGAGGAGCTGATGGTGTTTCGCGACATCGAGCTCTCCCGGCTGACCGGGGCACGGCTCCACGTCCTGCACCTGTCGACCGTACGTTCGGTCGAGTTGGTGCGCGCCGCGAAGGCCGACGGGTTGAAGGTGACGGCCGAAGCCTGTCCGCATCACTTCACGCTCACCGACGAGATGCTGTCGAGTTACGACTCGGTCTACAAGGTCAATCCGCCGTTGCGAACGGCCGCCGACATCGCCGCGATCAAGGTCGGACTGGCCGATGGGACGATCGACGCGATCGCCACCGACCATGCCCCGCACCTTGCCGAGGACAAGGAGCAGCCGCTCGATCAGGCACCCCCCGGGATGCTCGGCTTGGAGACGGCACTGTCGCTAGCCCTTGGTGAACTCGGTCTCGACATTCCTCAGGTGATCGCCCTGCTTTCGGCCCGGCCGGCGGCGATTGCCGGTCTGGCCGATCGCCACGGTGGGCCCCTGACCGTCGGACGTGACGCGAACATCACGGTCTTTGATCCCGATCTGTCGTGGATAGTCACCCCGGCGAAGCTCGCCTCGAAGAGCAGAAATACCCCGTACGCCGGGCGAACCGTGCGCGGCAAGGTCCGCCATACCGTGCTCGCCGGGTCCCCGGTGGTCGTTGACGGCGAGGCGCAACGATGAGTGCTCGGTTCGTTATGAATGTATATGCAGAGATGTGGATGAATATGCAAGGATGTTTGGCGTGACGGTTCGTGAAGCAGCGTTGGTGTTGGCGGATGGCTCGGTGTTCGAGGGTGAGGTAATCGGTGCTGATTCCCCGGGCGGCGTGGCGTCGGGGGAGGTCGTGTTTCACACGGTGCTCGCCGGATACCAGGAGGTGATCACCGACCCGAGCTACGCCGGGCAGATCATCAACTTCACCGCACCGCACATCGGCAACTACGGCGTCAACGCCACCGACTTCGAGTCCCGGCGGCCGTTCTGCCGTGGCGTCGTGGTCCGCGAACTCGCCCGGCGGAGGAGCAACTGGCGGGCGACCGCCGACCTCGACGCGATGTTGATCAACTACGGCGTCCCCGGTATCGCCGGCATCGACACCCGCCGCCTCACCCGTCTGTTGCGCGATACCGGCGCGATGCCCGGCGCGTTCGGCACGGCCGACGAGGCCACGTTGCGCGCCGCCGCGGCCGTAGAGCCGGGCACCGACGGCCTCGATCTCGTCGCCCAGGTGACCACTCCATTGGCGTACACCGTCGGCGGTCGGTCGCATCGCACCATCGTGGCCTACGACTTCGGGATCAAGAACGCGATTCTGCGCGGCCTTGCCGGGCTCGGTCAGGTGCATGTCGTGCCGGCGTCCACGACTGCGGCCGAGGTGTTGGCGATGAAGCCCGACGGTGTGTTCCTCTCCAACGGGCCCGGCGATCCGGCTGAGGTCGGCTATGCCTCGGACGCGATCGGCGAGCTGCTCGGGCAGGTACCGATCTTCGGCATCTGCCTCGGCCAGCAGTTGCTCGCTCGGGCGATCGGCGCCGAGACGTTCAAACTGCCGTTCGGTCATCACGGGGGCAATCATCCGGTGCGGCACGAGTCGACCGGGAAGATCGAGATCACCAGCCAGAATCACAACTTCTGTGTATCGCCCGAGTCGCTCGTCGGCAAGGCAACCGTGACCCACATGAATCTCAACGACGACACGGTCGAAGGGTTCCGCGTCAAGGGCGAGGCGGCGTTCAGCGTGCAGTACCACCCCGAGGCCGGCCCCGGCCCCCATGACGCCCAGTATCTGTTCGCGATGTTCGGGGCGATGATGCAGGACCCGAAAGCGTGGGTCGAAGGTCGACCGATCCAGGTGTGGTTGGCGAACCCCCAGCCGAACGCCCATCGACTGCCTGCGCCCGAGCGGGGAGTGGCCTGAGTCATGCCCAAGCGCACTGATATCCATTCCATCTTGATCATCGGTTCCGGACCGATCGTGATCGGCCAGGCCTGTGAGTTCGACTACTCCGGTACCCAGGCATGCCGCGTTCTCAAAGAGGAGGGTTACAGGGTCATCCTGGCCAACTCGAATCCGGCGACGATCATGACCGACCCCGACTTCGCCGATCGCACCTACATCGAGCCGCTGACTCCCGAGATCATCGAGGCGATCATCGAGCGCGAGAAGCCCGACGCGGTCCTCCCGACGATGGGCGGCCAAACCGCGCTGAACCTGGCGATGGCGCTCTTCGAAAAGGGCATCATCGGTGTCCCCGGAACCCCCGAGATGATCGGTGCGAACGCCGAGGCGATCGCGACTGCCGAGGATCGAGGCAAGTTCAAAGAGGCGATGATCGAGATCGGAATGAACGTCCCGGCGTCGGGTATCGCCCACACCGTCGACGAATCGATGGAGGTCATCAAGGAAATCGGGCTGCCGGCGATCATCCGCCCCGCCTACATCCTGGGCGGGCGCGGCACTGGCATCGCCCATGACATCGAGCAGTTCCGTCACCTAGCCACCGAGGGTCTGGCGGCGTCGCCGATCTCGGAGATCCTGATCGAGAAGTCGATCGCCGGGTGGAAGGAATATGAGCTCGAGGTGATGCGCGATCGCGCCGACAACTGCGTGATCATCTGCTCGATCGAGAACATCGATCCGATGGGTGTGCACACCGGCGACTCGATCACCGTCGCCCCGGCGATGACCCTGTCGGATGTCGAGTATCAGCAGATGCGCGACGCGGCCTTCGCTTGCATCCGTCGCGTGGGAGTCGAGACCGGTGGCTCGAATGTTCAGTTCGCCGTTAACCCCGACACCGGTGAGCAGGTGATCATCGAGATGAACCCGCGTGTCTCGCGGTCATCGGCATTGGCATCGAAGGCGACCGGGTTCCCGATCGCCAAGATCGCCGCCCGCCTGGCAATCGGCTACACCCTCGACGAGATCCCCAACGACATCACCAAGGCGACCCCGGCCAGCTTCGAGCCGTCGATCGACTACGTCGTCACCAAGATCCCCCGCTGGGCATTCGAAAAACTGCCCGGTACCAGCGGAATTCTCGGCACTCAGATGCAATCGGTCGGTGAGGCGATGTCGATCGGGCGTACGTTCACCGAGTCGTTCCAGAAGGGTCTGCGGTCGCTCGAACAGGGTCGCCTTGGCTTCAATTCCGACGCCGCCGAGATGCAGTATCGCTCGTTCAGTGACGACGAGTTGACCAACAAGCTTGGCATCCCGACGCCGGAACGGATCTTCTACGTCGGTGAAGCCCTCCGTCGCGGTATCTCGCCCGAGGAGGTGTACGACGCCTGCAAGATAGACCCCTGGTTCATCGATCAGTTCCTGATGATCATCGAGGAGCGCACCGCGATCGCCGAGTCCGGAATGGCCGGAATGACCCGCCAGAGATGGAAGCGCGCCAAGCGGATGGGCTTCTCCGACGGGCAACTGGCCTATCTGTGGTCGATCACCGAGCCCGAAGTGCGCGCCGCCCGACTCGCCGTCGGCGTCGTGCCAACGTACAAGACGGTTGACACGTGTGCCGCAGAGTTCGCTGCCGACACGCCGTACCACTACTCGACCTATGAGGACACCGACGAGGTGCGCCTGTCGACGAAGCCCAAGGTCGTGATTCTCGGCTCCGGGCCGAACCGCATCGGCCAAGGCATCGAGTTCGACTACTGCTGCGTTCATGCCTCGTTCGCGTTGCGTGACGCGGGCTTCGAGACGGTCATGGTCAACTGCAACCCCGAGACGGTCTCGACCGACTACGACACGTCGGATCGGCTCTATTTCGAGCCACTGACCAGGGAAGACGTGCTCAACGTCATCGACGCCGAGACGGCCGCCGGTGGGGGAGTCGCCCCGAAGGTGATCGTGTCGCTCGGCGGCCAGACCCCGCTTAAGCTCTCGGGCCAGATCCCTGCCGAACTGATCGCCGGTACCTCACCGGCATCAATCGATCTCGCGGAGGACCGGGAAAAGTGGAGCGAACTGTGCGAGGAGCTGCAGATCCCGCAACCTCCCGGCGGTACGGCAGTAGATCTCGAAGGTGCATTGCAGATCGTTGAAAACGTCGGATTCCCCGTGTTGGTCAGGCCGAGCTATGTGCTCGGAGGTCGGGGCATGCAGATCGTCCACGACCGCAATCACCTGGCGCGAGCGATGGCCGAGCTAGCTGGATTCGGCAGCATCGGGAAGGAAGGCGGGCTGTCGGCCGAGCGTCCTGTGTTGATCGACCGGTTCCTCGAAGACGCCACGGAAGTCGACGTCGATGCGATCCGCGACCACACGGGCGAGGTGTTGATCGGCGGCGTGATGGAGCACGTTGAAGAGGCCGGGGTTCATTCCGGTGACTCGGCATGCGCGATACCGCCACAGAATCTTCCGGCCTGGGTGGTCGAAGTGATCGAGACCTACACCAGGGTGATCGCCGCCGCGCTCGATGTGAAGGGCCTGCTCAACGTGCAGTTCGCTGTCTCGGGCACCACCGTGTACGTGATTGAGGCCAACCCCCGGGCCAGCCGTACGGTGCCGTTCGTGGCCAAGGCAACCGGCGTGCCCCTGGCCAAGGTGGCGACCCGGGTGATGCTCGGGGCCACCCTGGCCGAGTTGCGGGTCGAAGGCCTGCTGAAGCCGCCGGTGAGCGGCGACCACGTGTCGATCAAGGAAGCGGTGCTCCCGTTCAACCGGTTCCCCGAGGTCGACACCGCCCTGGGGCCCGAGATGCGCTCGACCGGCGAGGTGATGGGAATCGACACCACGTTCTCGCGTGCCTTCTACAAGGCGCAACAGGCGGCGGGCACGACCCTGCCGACGACGGGCACAGTGTTCATCTCGCTTGCCAATGGTGACAAGCCGGCTGGTTTGGTGCTCGCCCGCCAGTTGCGAGATCTCGGCTTCGCCCTGATTGCGACGTCAGGAACGGCCGACTATCTGGCCCGATTCGGCCTTCCGGTCGACTCGGTCGTCGGCAAGATCTCCGAGGGACAGGGGCTGAGCGCGGTCAATCTGATGGCCAGCGGTGAACTAGATCTCGTGATCAACACCCCGCGAGGGCTTGGTGCACGCAGCGATGGCGAGAAAATCCGTAAGTCGGCGAGCGCAAACCGTGTGTCATCGGTCACGACAGTCGAGGCTGCGCTGGCCGCCGTGCGCGCCATGTCGGAGCAGGCCGACCGGCCGATGACGGTCTGCTCGCTGCAGGAATACCATGCCCAGGTGTAGTCGATGCAACTGACCACTCGGGTCGGTTCGTTGGCCTTCCCCGGTGCCGTGATGACTGCGTCGGGCACTGCCGGGCACGGCGCAGAACTGGAGTCGTATGGTCGGCTTGCCGGCCTTGGAGCCCACGTTGTCAAGTCGTTGGCCGCGTACCCGTGGGCCGGAAATCCATCGCCGCGGGTTCACCAAACCACGACTGGGATGATCAATGCCGTGGGCCTGCAGGGCCCGGGTGTCGAGCGTTGGCTTGCCGACGACCTGCCCGAGCTCGTGCGCACCGGTGCCCGGATCGTGGTGTCGATCTGGGGCAGAAGCGTTGCCGACTACGCCAGGGCCGCCGAGATGTTGGCCACTGCCCCGTCGGCAGTGGTGGCCGTAGAAGTAAACCTGAGCTGCCCCAATATCGAGGGTCGGCGCGGCATCTTCGCCCATGATCCGGTACTCAGCGCCGAGGTGGTTGCGGCAACGGCGGCCTGCGGTCGACCACGATGGGCGAAGCTCAGCCCGAACACCGATCGGGTCGTTGAGGTGGCTGGGGCGGTCGCCGAGGCTGGAGCGGAGGCGGTCACTTTGATCAACACGCTGTTGGGCCTGGTGATCGACCCGACGACGGGTCGGCCTGCGCTCGGCAACGGCGGGGGTGGCGTCTCGGGTGCCGGTTTGCTGCCAGTGGCTACTCGTGCCGTGTTCGACGTGCGAGCGGCGCACCCCGAGTTGTCGGTCATCGGTGTCGGTGGCGTGCGGTCAGGAGCCGACGCGCTGCAGTTGCTGATGGCCGGGGCCCAGGCCGTGCAGGTGGGTACGGCAACGTTCGCTGATCCACGGGCGGCCTGGAAGATCGCCGCGGATCTTGACGCTGATCTGGCCAAACGTGGTATCGAGAAACTCGACCAAGTCGTGGGCGTCGCTCACCGAGGGGGATGGACATGACGTTTCGATCGAAGCTGGCCTCGATCGAAGCCCGCCAAGGAATGTTGTGTGTCGGACTCGACCCCGACCCGGCGCGGTTCGGCGGAAACCTGGCCGGCCGAGCCGACCGCACCTTCGAATTCTGCCGGGAAATCGTCGATGCGACGGCCGATCTGGTGTGCGCGTTCAAGCCGCAGATCGCCTACTTCGCAGCCATCGGAGCAGAGGACCAACTGGAGCGACTCTGTGCGCACATCCGCACGTCCGCGCCCGACGTTGTGCTTGTATTGGACGCCAAACGTGGTGACGTCGGCTCAACGGCCGAGCAATACGCGACCGAGGCATTCGACCGCTACGGGGCGGACGTTGTCACGGTCAACCCCTATCTCGGGCGCGACTCGCTGGAGCCGTTTCTCGCCCGCGAAGACCGCGGCGTGTTCGTCCTGTGCCGCACATCCAATCCGGGAAGCGACGCCTTCCAACGACTCGACGTTGGCGGCCGACCGCTCTACGAGCATGTCGCGATCACGGTGACGGGGGAGTGGGACCCCGACGGTCGCACTGGCCTCGTTGTTGGGGCGACACAGTTGCCGGAACTTTCACGGGTCCGCTCGATCGTTGGACCGGATGTTCCCCTGCTGGTCCCGGGAGTAGGCGCCCAAGGCGGCTCGGCGTCGGCCGCGGTCACCGCTGGGGGAGGTCGGTCGCTGGTGATCAACTCTTCGCGGGCGGTGCTCTATGCGTCCCATGGGGCTGACTTCGCAGCGGCGGCTCGAGTGGTAGCCGCGGCGACGGCCGCCGAGATCGGATCAGCGGCCTTGGCGGTCGCCGCCGGTTCAGGCGCTCCCTGAATCTCATTTCGTCACGTATCCGCGATACGACTGACCTGGATTGGTAGGGTTTCCCGCATGGCAACACCCCCGCAGCTCAACCCAGAACAGCGCGCCGCCGCCCTCGCAAAGGCCGCCGAGGCACGGGTCGCTCGCGCCGAACTGAAGAACAGGCTGAAGATCGGTTCGATGACCCTCACCGAGGCCCTGGCCGCGGCCGACAGCGACAATGTGGTCGGCAAGCTCAAGGTCGTCACCCTGCTCGAGTCCCTTCCAGGTCTCGGCAAGATCAAGGCTCGACGCATCATGGAAGACATCGGCATCGCCGACAGCCGTCGCGTACGCGGACTGGGTGCTCAGCAGCGCATTGCGTTGCTTGACCAACTCGCCAAGTAGTCCCTCTTCGAGGTGGCGTCTCCTCTGGTCATCGTCGTCTCGGGCCCCGGTGGAGTGGGCAAAGGCACCATCGTCAGCGAACTGGTTCAGCGTGACCCGCAGCTGTGGTTGAGTCGCTCGTGGACAACCCGGCCCCAACGGCCCGGGGAATCTTCGACGGCGTATCACTTCGCCACCCCGTCCGACTTTGAAGCTCGTATTCACGCCGACGGATTTCTGGAGTGGACCGAGTTCCTCGGCAACTTCTACGGCACCCCCAGCCCCGACCTCGATGACGGGCGAGACATCGTCCTCGAAATCGAGGTCCACGGTGCACAGCAGGTGAAGCAGCGTCATCCCGAGGCATTGCTGATCTTCGTCAAGCCTCCATCGCGGGCCGAGCAGGAACGCCGCCTGCGCGGCCGAGGTGACCCCGAAGACAAGGTGACCCAGCGGCTACGCAAGGCCGAGGAAGAAGAACCGGTCGGCGAACAGATTGCCGATCATGTGGTCACGAACGATGATTTGGCGCGCACCGTTGATCAAATGATCGACATTATCGTCGAGCACCGCTCTCGTTCAGCCGCGTAATTCTCAACGCCCGGATGTGGGCGTTGATCAGGTAAGATCGATCGTTTCCAACGACAAGGATGATGCACACATGGCGCGTTCACACGACTCGATGATTCACCCACCGATCGAAGAACTGCTCGGCCGGGTCGACTCGAAGTTCAGCCTGGTGACTCTTGCCGCCCGCCGCGCTCGGCAGATCAACTCGTACTTCAACCATCTCGGCGAAGGTCTTGGCGCAATGGTCCCGCCGCAGGTCAGCTCGGTCGCTCGTAAGCCGTTGTCGATCGGATTCGAAGAGATTGCCGCCGACAAGATCATGTCGGTGCCGATGGCCGTCCCGACTGCCGACGTCGCTGACGAGGCCTCCGACGAGGCCGTCGCCGACTGAGGCGAGCATTCGGTCATCTGAGGTTCGATCGATGGCCGGAGCCCTGTCCGACAAGCGCGTTGTTCTTGGCGTATGCGGTGGCATCGCGGCCGACAAAGCTATCGATGTCTGTCGTCGGTTGGTTGATGCCGGCGCCCATGTCATTCCGGTCATGACCGCGGCTGCCGAGCAGTTCGTCGGTCGGGTCACTCTCTCGGCGCTCGCGTCTGAGCCGGTCCGCACCTCATTGTGGGATGGCCCCGACCCCATTCAGCACACGAAGCTCGGGCAAACCGCCGACTTGATCGTGATCGTCCCGGCGACCGCTCGATTGCTCGGGGCGTATGCCCACGGCATCTGTACCGACTTACTCACGAATGTTCTCGTTGCGACCCGAGCCCCGGTGATCGTTTGTCCAGCGATGCATACCGAGATGTGGGAGCACCCGTCGGTGGTCGACAACGTGGCTCTGCTTCGGTCCCGTGGCGTACACGTGGTCGAACCCGATGAGGGCCGACTTGCGGGCGGTGACATCGGAAAGGGACGACTGGCGGCTCCTGAACGGATAGTCGCCGCGGTCGAACGAGTGCTCGGTCCGAACGACCTCGTTGGGCGGCGCGTCGTCGTCTCTGCCGGTGGGACCCGCGAGCCCATTGATGCCGTACGGGTGATCGCCAATCGATCATCCGGCAAGCAGGGATACGCCATTGCAGCCGAGGCCGTCGGCCGGGGTGCGGCCGCCACGATCGTCACCACCGTCGACCTTCCGACACCGATCGGCGCCGACGTCGTGGTCGTCGAGACCGCGGCTCAGATGGAGGCCGCCATGATTGCCGCGGCCGAAACCGCCGATGTGATCGTAATGGCGGCTGCCGTTGCCGACTTCCGTCCCGTCAATGCCGCTGAGAAAAAGCTCAAAAAAGATCAGGGTGCGCCCGAGATCGTCCTCGAACAAACCCCCGACATCCTCGCGGGACTCGGAGCGAGCAAACGACCTGGTCAAGTCCTTGTCGGATTTGCTGCTGAGACTGACGATCTGCTCGTCAACGCGCAGGGTAAATTGCAACGCAAGCACCTCGATCTCGTTGTGGCGAACGATGTGTCGGCCCCTGGCGTCGGGTTTCAACACGACACCAATGCCGTCACG
>JANNNL010000209.1:0-8554 GCA_031398525.1 Actinomycetes bacterium
CAGCACGGTTGCGCCGGTGGTGGCGATGTCCTCGGGCTTTTCGATCGTGAGCTGCGTCGGGTCCCACTGGATCATCTGCGGATTGATCTCGAGCGTCTTGGCCACGCCGACAACGGCGGCCGTCTTGGAGTCCTTGGCGGCGTCGGAGGTGTTGACGTAGCCGAAGGTGATCTCATCTTTGGTGTACATCTCGGTGGTGACCGGAGCGAACTGGATGGCGTCGCCACCGGCGCGGATCTCGACTTCCTTCACACCGGCGACGGCGTACTTGGCGTCGATCGGGCCGGAGTATCGGAAGGTCTCCTTGTCGATCTTGCCGGCCGGGCCGATGAGCTGGTAGCTGCCACCGTGCTCGATCTCGGGCCACCAGTCGGTCTGGATGACGATCTTCTCGGGGCACACCGCATCGCCGGCCGGCGCGGCGGCCTCGGTGACCGCAGGCTCGGCGGCCTCGGTGACGGTGGGCTCAGCTTCGGCTTCGGTCACCGCAGGGGCGGCCTCGGTAGCCGGCGCTGCGGCGGCAACGGTGGTTGCGACCTCGGCGGCGGTCTCGCCTGCGCTGCTGGAGCCGCACGCCGCGGCCACGAGGCTGAGCGCTATCGCGCCAGCAAACACCATTCGGGAACTACGGATCATCAGGTCTCCCCCTGAGTTAGTGATATTGACTTCGGATAGTAGTGGGTCAGTAGTGCTAGATCTCGGCTCGCGCCGATTCGTGCCACGTACGTAACACTCGATTCGAGAGCGCACCAAAGGCCAGGAAGATCAGAATGCCGAAAATGGACGACACCAGGGTGGCGGCGAACATCTCCGGAATGCGATTGTCCTTCTGGTAGTTGTTGATCAACCGCCCGATACCGATGGCCCCCTGCGTGAAGAAATAGTCACCGACAACGGCGCCGATGACACAACCACCGGCGGCGATGCGCAGGCCGGTGAAGATCGACGGCAACGCGCCGGGTAGCTCCAACTTGAACAGTCTGGTGGATTTGCTGGCCTGGTGCAGAGTGAACAACTCGTGGTGGGCCCGTTCGGTTGACTGCAGACCAAACAGGGTGTTGATGATCACCGGGAAGATGGCGATGAGCACGCAGGTCATGATGCGAGCGTTGATGCCGGCACCGAGCCAGATCTTGAGCAGCGGCGTGAGGGCGAGGATCGGGGTCGTGTAGATGATCACGATGTACGGCATGAGCGCCCGCTCGGCCCACTTGCCGCGGTTCATCACGATGGCGATGAGAATGCCGAGAATCGTGGTGATCAGCAGGCCTAACAGGGCGACGCGACCGGTCACCAGCAGCGCCGTGAGAATCGGCTTGAGTCCCTGCTTGCCGGTTCCCTTCCACGTCAGGAAGCCCTTGTCGAGCACCGTTTGCGGCGGCGGAAGGGCAACCCGACGGCGATTCGGGTTCATCACGCCGTACGAGATCGCAAACCAGATGCCCAAGATGATGGCGAGGAGCGCGAGCGGTGGGCCGAGCCGCTGGGCGGCACCGTCGCGCTTGGACGTGCTCAGAGCGGTGGTCGGACCGGTGTCGACAATCGCGTCGCTCCTTCCTGCACGGTGGCTGCGCCCCCGGACCCCATCGCCACCCGATTCCCTGGCGCTCGGTCGGTCGGCATTCGCTGCGCTCATGAGTGGGCCTCCTTCAGGCCGTGCGAGATCCGCCCGCAGATCTCGGCGAAGGCCGCCTCGTAGCGCAGGTCACCGACGCGGGGGTACGCAAACGGAATGGGGATGTCGTCGATGATGCGGCCGGGACGGGCCGACATGACCAACACCCGAGTCGACAGGAACACGGCCTCGGCGATCGAGTGGGTGATGAAAAGCCCGGCGAAGTTCTCGTGGCGGAACAGGCTGAGAAGTTCGTCGTTCAGCCGTTCGCGGCTGATCTCGTCGAGGGCCCCGAACGGCTCGTCGAACAGGAAGACCGACGGCTTCATCACCAGCGAACGAGCCAGTGAACAGCGCATCTTCATGCCGCCCGACAGTTGCTTGGGGTACTTCGCCTGGTGGCCGGTCAGCCCGACCAGGTCAATTGCCTGGGCGGCCTTGTTCTTCAGCTCTGTTTCGGGCATCTTGTGCAACTCGCCGAGGAGTTCGACGTTCCGCTGCACAGTGCGCCAGGGCAACAGCGTGGCGTCTTGGAAGACGTACCCGATCGATTCGCGATCGATGCTGCATATCCCTGTCGTCTGGGGGGTGAGACCCGAGGCGATACGCAGCAACGTCGACTTCCCACAACCCGAGGGGCCCACGACGGTGACGAACTCGCCGCGTGAAACGCCGAAGGACACGTCGTCGAGGGCATGCGTTCCATCGGGGAATGTCATGCTGACTCGATTGAAACGAAGGGCCGGCGTGGTCGGCGTCGAGGCCTGGCGTCGTGGTGTCGGTGCGGGTGCACCGGACGGCTGTTGGGCCACCGTCTCCCCCTGGAGGTCGTGGGTTGAAATGGGCTCGCGTTCGGCGGCCGACTCCTGGCCGGCCCGCCGTCGGCGAGCACCGTTTCTAGCACCAGCTCATGCCAGCTTGGGCATTGGGACCCCTGCTCGGATGACCAATCGGTCCGACGGCTGAAAGGCGACGGCTTCGCGCAGGCTGCCAGCCCGGATCGCGACGAGGTCCGCCGTGCCCCCCGCCTTGATGTCGTTTGTGGCGAGCCCGAGCGCTCGTCGCGCTGCGGTGGAGCATGTTGCGTACGCATCGGCGGGGAGCAAATGACCGGCCATCACCATCAGGGCGGCGGTCTCGAGCGGGTCGCCTTTGCCGACCAGGTTGAACGGGTCCTGCAGGTTGTCGGCCCCCGCCGCCACATTGACCCCGGCGGCGCACAGCGCCCGGATGGCCGTGAGGCCGCGGGGCATCGCCTCGGGCTGGTCGCGGCCCTGCAGATACAGATTTGTTTGGGGCAGGGCGATCACGCTGATCCTGGCGGCGGCGACCTTTTCGGCGACCCGTTGCTGCACCGCGGCCGTCTGCATCCCCAGGCTGACGCAATGACTGGCGGTCACCGGGAGGGCGAAGCCGGTGGCGAGCACTCGGTCGGCGAGATCTTCGAGGGCTAACATCTGAGGATTCAGCGTTTCGTCGGTGTGCAGATCGACGCCTTTGCCGGCATCGTTGGCGATCGCGAGGAAGACCTCGTTGGCGGAGACCGGGTCGTCGTCGAGATGGGGGCAACCACCGACCAGGTCGGCGCCCATGTCGAGCGCGTCGCGTAGCCGAGCTCGGCTGTCGGCCCCGGCCGGGCCGGTGATCGGCCAGCCGACCAATGAACAGATCTGCAGATCTACCAGGTGCGATGTGCGTCGGCGCACTTCGAGCAGCGCCTCGATCGACCGTAGACCGTTCTCGGGAGTGGTGTCGGCGTGAGTACGAATCGCCGTGACGCCGTTGGCCGCCAGCAACCGGACGGCGCGCTCGGCCCGCTCGATGGTGTCGACAACGGTGACGAGGTGGCGGTTGGCCTCCATCGCCAGAATCGCTCCCATCAGATCGCCGGACGGGTTGTCGATCCGCTCGGCAAGGAAGGCCTTGTCGAGGTGCGCATGGGGTTCGACCGGTGCGGACAGGAGCACATATCCCCGCAAATCGTGGACTGGTTCGCCGGGCTGCGGCTCGATCGTCGTCGCAAGCGCGTCGATCACGCCAGAACAGATGCGGACGTCTCGGGTCGTTCCGTTGGGAAGAGTGGCCTGGCGCAGCAGCATGGTGTGAACCTACGCGATTGTGGTCATTCGGGCGCACCCTTGGCGTCCAACCGTTGCGACCGAAGTCGCTAGCCTGCGGTGATGGAGAGGCGTGAATTTCTGCGACGAACCGGTGCGGTCACGGCCGGCTTTGCGCTGTTGAGGTTTCCGTGGAATTCCCCGGCGGCGGCGGTCGGCGTCGTCCCGGGAATCGGTCCGTACGGGTTGCTCCAACCGCCTAACGTCGACGGGTTGCAGTTGCCCGCAGGCTTTATGAGTCGGGTGGTGGCACAGTCTGGGAAGTTGGTCGCCGGCTCCACGTACACGTGGCGTCCCGCCCCCGATGGTTCGGCCTGCTTCCCCCGGCCCGATGGCGGTTGGGTGCTGGTTTCGAATAGCGAGGTAACTGCAACGGGGGGCGTCGGCGCTTTGCGATTCGATGCTGCCGGCGCGGTTGTCGACGGTTATTCGATTCTGTCGAACACCAGTCGGAATTGCGCGGGGGGAACGACCCCGTGGGGCACCTGGTTGTCGGCCGAGGAGGTCGATGCTGGTCACGTTTGGGAGTGCGACCCGCAGCAGCCCGGGCAAGGGGTCCGGCGTCCGTTGCTGGGTACGTTCAAACACGAGGCGGCGGCAGTCGACCCCGCGACCGGCATCGTGTACCTGACCGAAGACCAGATCAACGGACGTTTCTACCGGTTCATTCCGGCCGCCCCCGGAGACCTGAGCGCCGGACGGCTGCAGGCCGCGTCTCTGACGGGAACGTCGGTCAACTGGTTCGACGTGTCGACGACCGTCCCGGAGCGCAGCGCGGCGACCACCGCCTTCGCCCGCGGCGAGGGCATGTGGGTTGGCGACGGGGTCGTCTACTTCTCGACGACCGCCGACTCGCGCATCTGGGAGTACACCTTTGCCACCGAGCAACTCGTCGTCTTCTACAACGCGCTCACTGATCTGTCGCTTCCGTTGCGGTGGCCCGACAACCTGACGATCCACTCCTTGTCGGGCGACATGTATGTTGCGGAAGACGGCGACAATATGGAGCTGTGCCTGATTGCCGCGATGGGTGCCGAGCGTCACTGTGTGCCGTTCGTTCGTTGGGTCGGGCATTCGAGTTCCGAAGTCTCGGGCGTGACGTTCAACCCCGATGGCACCCGAATGTACGTGAACTCGCAGCGCGGCACCACCGGCGCGGGCATCACCTACGAGATCACCGGGCCCTTCCGCCGCTCGACGCCACCTCCGCCGGTGACCGACGCGCTGATCGCCGCGGGGAGCATCTGGAAGTATCTCGACCGCGGGGAGGACGGCGGAACTGCGTGGCGAGGCCTGTTCGTCAACGACTCCGCTTGGGCGTCGGGAGCTGCGCCGCTCGGTTACGGCGACCCGGTGGCAACGACCGTCGGGTTCGGGCCCGATCCCAACAACAAACACGTCACGACCTATTTCCGCCGAACGTTCACCGTCGAGCACGGCTACACCACGTTCCTTTTGCGTCTCCGGCGAGATGACGGCGCAATCGTGTACATCAACGGCGAAGAAGTCGCTCGATCAAACCTGCCTCGAGGCGATGTCGGCTACCGGACGCCGGCGGTCAACGCGGTGGTCGGCGCGGAAGAACTTGCATTCATTGACTTCGCCATCTCTCCGCGCCTGTACCGAGGACCGAACGTCGTTGCGGTCGAGATCCACCAGCAAAACCCCATATCAAGCGACATGGTGTTCGATCTCGCGTTGCTCGGGACCGGAAATGCCGGGCCGCTTCCCGAACCGCAGTTGCCGCCCATCTCGATGATCAACGCGGGTGCCGAGGCGTCGGCCCCGGCCGTACGAATTCCTTAACTCCGGTCGGGAAGCCGGTCAGGAGCTAGACCACATCGCAACTCGTTCATCGAACGAGTTGTCGCTACTTTGCGTACGTGGATGCGCCGAACCAATCGACGACCACGACTGGCTCATCGCCGACAACCCAGGCGTCGTGTCCGCTTGGCAACGACGTGACGTCGCCGGACTTGGCGATGAATTCGCTGCCGTCGTCCATCAGGATCGCGAGTTGTCCACTGACGTGGTACTGGAAGTGGGGAGCCTCACAGCTCTCTGTCAGGGCGATCGGTTTCACGTCTATCGACCACCGCCAGCCGGGCTCGAACACGAGCCGACCGACTTCTCCACCACCGATCCTGACAATCTCGGCTCGGCCGCTGGGAAACGTGCGCGTCTCGTCGGGCTCATCGAAGCTTCGGTGTTCGGTCACATGCATACTCTCACCTGCAATCACCCTGGACTCCCGTGCAGCCGCTCAGGATGACCGGCGCGGACAGGAGTAGCTCTGCGCTCTTCTTACTCCCTGGTGGGCCTGCGGTCAACGAGTTCGGCGCGTCCCCGGTGCGTCAACAAGCCCGAACAGATCCGTACATCGCCGGTCGTTCCATTCGGGAGTCTGTCGCGGTGAGCATGAACCTATGCGATCGGCGCAACGTGAGCTATTGAACGAGCGGGACGACCTCTTCCATGAACCGGGCCATCTGCTCGGTGGCCTTGGCATAGGGGTCGCCGATCAGGTGAGGGAAGATCGTCAAGTTCTCCAAGCCGAGTAGGTCGCGGTACGACTGCACCTTTTCGGCGACCTCGTCGGCGGTACCGATGAGGTACATGTTCTGCGCCGTCGACTCCTCGAGCGTCGGGATCAACCCGGCCTGCGTCGGGCGACCATCGGCAGCCATGTAGCCGCGGCTCCAGCCGTATGGGCCGAGGACCTTCCAGAATTCGTCGTGGCCGTTGCGGGCGGTGCGCCACGCTTCCTCGTGGGTGTCCTCGATACGCGTGGCCACCACGATCATCCGCTTCTCGCCCGAAGCCAGCGTGGCGCCCGGGCGGCCGGCCAGGTAGCGCTCCTCGTAGAGGTCCCAGAATCGCTTGATGAACGAGGGATGCTGGTTCCAGAACACTGCGCCGTGGCCGACCACTGGGACGTACTCCAAGGTCGGCGGACTGGTCACGGCCTGCCAGATCTCGTACGGATAGATCGGGCGGGGGATCAGCGTCAGGTCTTGGACGGTTGCGCCTCGGTCGGGAATGCCCGGCACCGGGAGGGTGAAGTGTTTGCCCTGGAAGGAGAACGTTTCGTTGTCGAGCGAGCGTCGGACGATCTCCATCGACTCCTCGAACACCTCGCGGTTGTGGTCGTCGGCGACGATGGCGTCGGGATTGTCGTGCGACCCGATCGAGACACCCTTCTCGTTGAAGTGAACGACCTCCCGCGGTACCGTCCCCCGGCCGACTCCGAGGATGCCGCGACCACCCGACAGGTTGTGCATCGTCGAGAAATCCTCAGCAAGCCGGACCGGATTCCATTGCGGAACGACGTTGAACATCGTGCCCAGCCGCAGTTTCGAGGTGCGCGCTGCGATCCACGTGTTGATCAGCAGGCCGTTGGGGATGACCTCGTAACCCTCGTACTGGAAGTGGTGCTCGGTGGTCCAGAACGAGTCGATCCCGGCGGCCTCGGCGGCCACCGCAGCGTCGATGTACTTGCGGGTCGCATCCCAACACGCCTCGTTGGAGTACCGCCGGTCCATCGGCGCAGGCAATCCGGCGCCGGCGTCGTCCATCTCGACTCCACCGAAGAAAAATGCTCCGACCTTCAACGGTGCCAATGCCATACCAACAGACCTCCAACGTTCACCGACCCACGACAGCCGACCCGCCGATCGTACCGGCCAGCCCCTGGCACCCGCCTGACGGACCGCTGTCGCGCTAGCCCCGATTCGTCAGGAGACTTCTGGTGGTGGTGTCGGGTTGATTGTTTTGGTGTGATCTGACGGTTTTGGTCCATTCGTGGGTCCGGTTCGGTGTCTGCTGGTGGTGGTGGCGGGGATCCGGTCTGGTTGAACCGGTTTGGGGGCGTGGCCGATGACGCTGTTGCCCAGAATTGCCGGTGCAGAAGGTGGTCAGCAGAGTTGGTGGATGGCGAGATGGGCGGCGACGAGGTCGTGGGCGGTGGGCCATCCGTCGATGATCCTGATGATGACTTGTCCAGCTCGTTGCACGATCCGCGCTGGGCATAGTGCGCAGGATTGTCGACGATCAGCGGGTTCGGTCGATATGAACTTCTCCACGGTTGGCGTCGACCCGGAGCCAGGTGCCGTCGGGGATCAAGCGGGTGGCACCAGTGACGCTGACGACGGCTGGAATGCCGAGTTCGCGGGCGACGATCGCGGCGTGGCTCTGCTGGGCGCCGACGTCGACCACCACCGCTGCTGCGCACAGGAAAAGGGGCGTCCAGGCCGGATCGGTTATCGGAGCGACGAGGATCTCGTTGGGTTCGAGCCCGCGCGGGTCGGCTGGGTCGAGCACGACTCGGGCTCTGCCTTCCGCGATTCCGGGGCACACGCCCATGCCGCGCAAGACCTCCGGCGGCGGTCCACCTGCGGGGTCGCCCGTTCGTCGGGGCCAGGTGGACGGATCGGAGATCTCGCCTTCGAACCAGAACGGTGGGATGCGCGCCTGGCGATAGTCGCGTTGCTTGCGTCGTTCGGCAATCACGTCGGCGAAGTCGGCGGGCCGGTCGACGAAAGCTGCGAGTTCGTCGGCAGTGACGAGAAAGGCGTCGCGTGGATCAGTCGGACCGCCCCGGTCACGGGTGCGGCGGGCGAGTTCGTGGAGCACGCTCTTCATCGCCCCGAGTTCGCGCACCATTGCATCCTTTGCCCGTTCCCGCGCGGCCGCGCCGACCTCGGATGCGTGCAGCGCTCGGCGGAACATGCAACGCATCGGCCACGGAACGAGGGCCAGCGCATCGCCTTGTGCGGCGGTCCGGTCGGCGGCCAGACGGGCGGCGACCACGTCCGGGTCACGT
>JANNNL010000225.1:0-6224 GCA_031398525.1 Actinomycetes bacterium
GATCGTTCGCGTCTCGCCTGTTTTCGGATCGGCGAGTATCACGCGATTGGTGCTTTGGAGCCGGTTCAACTGCTCGCACAGGAGGTGCGATCCGTCGGGAGCACAAAACGTTCGACCGGGTAACTCGTAGCCCTCGATCACCACGTGCACAACGGAATCATTGCGCACATCGACCCGCCCCACAACCGACCGACTTCGGGTGAGGGGGACCGGGCAGCCAAGGCTGGATCGGCGAGGAGTCGCTCGACTCAGGACCTCGTGATCGCCGCGACAACTTCGCCGAGAGCGGCGAGGGAGTGGCCGCTGACAAACTCGTCGACCCAGGGCAACGCCGCGGCCATGCCGCCGACGAGGGGCCGGTAGTCGGCGCGTTGCTTTCGGGGGTTGACCCACACGATGCGGTGAGCGAGTCGCGAGAGACGTTCCATTTCGCGCCCGAGCAGGCTGACGTCCCCCCCCTCCCAGCCGTCCGAGACGATCACGATGATCGCCCCGCGCCCTACTCCGCGCCGGGCGTGGTCGTCGTTGAACGCTCGCAACGCCTCGCCGATGCGAGTGCCACCCGACCAATCGGGGGCTTGCGCCATGGCTTTGGCGAGCGCCTGGACGGGGTGTTGCAGCGCTAAAGGCCGGGTCAGGCGGTGAAGTTGGGTAGCGAACACGAACGCCTCGGCCCCGATCGCCCGCACCGCGGAGTGAAGCAGATACAAGTACGCCCGGCCGTAGGACTCCATCGAGCCCGAGACGTCGGCGATCAGCACGACCCGCCGCGGTCTTGCTCGTCGGCGGCGATGCACCCGGTTCACCGGGTCGCCGCCGGTGCGCTGGGCGGCTCGCAGGGTGGCCCGTAGGTCGACCTCTCGTCCCAGCGGATGGACTCTGGTCCGGCGGCTTCGACGTAGGGGAGGATCGAGTCGGAACGCACCCATCAGTACCTGGAGGCGCTCGAGTTCCTCGGGGGTGCACATTCCGAAGGCCTTGGTCGACAACTGTTCGTCGGCGCTGGCGGCGGCCAGCACGCCGTCCTGGTCGGTCATGTCGCCATCACCCGGCGAGCCGGAGCCGGGCATTCCGGGCTGTGGTTCGCCGCCCGCGGCTCCCTCGGGGGTATCCCGCTTCTGCGGCGGAGGTCGGCCATCGGACGGCCGGGTTGACGGCGTCGACGCCGGCAGGTTCGGGTTGCGTTCGGTGTCGACGCCATCGAATAAACCGCGAAAAACCTGTTCAAAGGCCCGATCGAAGACATCGAAGTGGGCACGATCGGGCACGAGCGTGACCCGGGCCAGCCAGTACAGTTCGTCGGTCCGATGGGGTCGGGCCATCACCACCGACTCGGCAAACCGCCCTGCGGCGGCCGGAGTGACCGGAACTCCGGCAGCATGGAGCAGGAAGCCGAAGCGGCTGACCACCTCGGCCAAGTCGACGTCGGCCAAGTCGACGTCGGCCAAGTCCACCCCGTCGAGACCCGCCACCATCGGTCAGGCTTCCGTGCCGGTGACGACCCATTCGAGGCCGCGTTCGGCGGCGACGGCGGCGTCCTCGCGGTACTTGAGCACCGAGCCCAGAGTGAGGCGAGCCGTCTCGGCCGTCAGCACGTCGATGCCGAGGGCTTGCAGCGCCGACACCCAACCGATCGCCTCGGCGATTCCCGGGGCCTTCTGCACATCGAGCGACCGCAGTCGACTGACCGCACCACCCACTTGGACGGCCAGTCCGATGCGCGACGCGGGTACACGGCGGCGGATGATCGCGGTGGCCCGGTCGAGCGGCGGATAGTCGATCCAATGATACAGACAGCGTCGCTTGAGCGCGTCGTGCAGGTCCCGCGTTCGGTTCGACGTGAGGATCACGACCGGAGGATGGGTGGCACGCACCGTGCCCAACTCGGGGATCGTCACCGAGGCCTCGGCGAGCATCTCGAACAGGAACGCCTCGAACTCGTCGTCGGCCCGGTCGATCTCGTCGATCAGCAGCACGGCCGGGCGCGGCCCGGGATGACGAAGCGCGTGCAACAACGGCCGTTCCACCAGATAATCCGCTGTGAACAGGCTCTCCTCCGACTTCGCAACACCGGCAGTGGATGACGTTTCGGCCAGGCGGATGGCCAGCAGTTGCCGCTGGAAGTTCCACTCGTACAGCGCTTCGGAGGCGGTGATTCCCTCGAAACACTGCAGGCGAATCAGCGGCGTATCAAGGATGGTGGCCAACGACTTGGCGGCCTCGGTCTTGCCGACCCCGGCCTCACCCTCCAACAGCAGCGGCTGGGGCAGACGGACCGCACAGAACAACGCAGTCGCCAAGCCCAGATCGGTGAGATAGCCCGCGTCGTCGAGCCGGGCGGCAAGCGCGGCAGTGTCGGGAAGTAGATCGGCGAGCGACTGCATCAGACAGAAAGGTAGGCGGTGGGGTTGTTGGCAAAGGCCCTCAGGCAACCGCTCCCGCAGAACCAGAACCGGGTGTCATCATGATCGAAGTGCAATGACGACTCGACGGCGACGACGGTCATTCCACACACCGGGTCGAGGCCGGTGGCCAGCGACGGAGCACCCTCATCGGACGTCACCGAGCGGCCCGACGGACGAGGCCGCGAGGCGACGATCTCGGCGAGGATCGACATGGCAATCTCGGCCGGGGTACGCGCTCCGATGTCCAGCCCGGCGGGGGTTCGCACCAGCGACTTCATCGACCCACAGATGTCGAGCGAACCGACCACCGATTCGCCCCGTTTGCGGCTGGCGACCAATCCCACATTCGGCACCCCGGCGCGCAATGCGGCCGCCAGGGCATCGGTCTCATCACGTCCGTGCGAGGCAATGACTACGGCCGCAGTGTCGGCCGGGAGCGGCTCCCCATACGCCCCAACCTCGTAGCCGAGCGGCCCGCAGAGGGCGAATAGGGCTCGAGCCACCGGGGTCGTCCCGACGACCGCAACGTACGGAGCGGGCCGACGCGGTTCGAGGAAGATCTCCAACGTTCCCCCCGACAAACAGGGGTTATGGACCGTCAGCTTGCCACCCTGCGATGGCTCGGGCACCGGGCTGATCCGCAGGAGCAACGACTCCCCCGAGTCGAGCAAGGCCAACGACTGGGCGCGGACGGTCGACTCCGCGCAATCGCCGCCGACGAATCCTTCGATGGTGCCGTCGGCGAGGATGATCGCCTCGTCACCCGGCTTGGCCGACGTCGGCCGCTCGGCCAACACCACCCGTGCATGCACGAACGGCACACGTAACCGACGCAATTCACTGGCCCGCTCCGTGAGATCGGGGTTACTCATGACTGACCTCCTTCGACCAGAACAACACATCGTGACGCTGCCGACCGCGCCCACCCCCCGGAACGCGCGGTCGACAGCAGATTCACGATGGCCTACTCGTAGGCCAGGTCGGTGCGCGGGGCCCGACCCTGGATGGTCATCCACACCTGAGCCGGGGTGAGCGGCATGTCGGCGTGCTTGACCCCAAAGGGCTTGAGCGCGTCGATCACGGCGTTGACGACGGCGGGCGGCGAGCCGACCGTGGCCGACTCTCCGACACCCTTGACACCGAGGGGGTGGTGCGGCGATGGGGTCACCGTCTCACCGAGTTCGAAGGTCGGCACCTCCATCGATGTCGGCAGCAGGTAGTCCATGAATGAACCACCCAGGCAGTTGCCGTCGGTATCGAAGGCGATGTTCTGCATCAACGCCATCCCGATGCCGTCGGCGAGGCCACCATGGACCTGACCCTCGACAATCATCGGGTTGATCCGTGGGCCGCAGTCGTCGACGGCAATGAATCGACGAACCTTGACCTCACCGGTACCCGCGTCGAGATCGACGACACAGATATACGCCCCGAACGGGTACGTCAGGTTCGGCGGGTTGTAGACGCACGTCGCATCGAGATGACCCTCGACACCGTCGGGCAGTTCCAGCGACGAGTGCGAGAGCATGGCGATCTCCTGGATCGTCTTGCCCTGCTCGGGGTCGCCCTTGACCGACCAACGGCCGTGGTTCCACTCGAGGTCGTCGGGCGAGCACTCCAACGCCGCTGCGGCGACAATGCGGGCCTTGGCCCGCACCCGTTGCGACACCACCGAGGCCGCAGCACCCGATACTTGCGTGGACCGCGAGCCGTAGGTGCCGATACCGAAGGGGGTGTTGTCGGTGTCACCGTGGATGACCTCGACGTCTTCGGGCGGGATCCCGAGTTCGTGGGCGACGATCTGGGCGAACGTCGTCTCGTGGCCTTGGCCCTGGGTCTGCACCGACAGGCGGATCTGCGCCTTGCCCGTGGGATGAATCCGCAGCTCACAGCCGTCGGCCATACCGAGCCCGAGGATGTCCATGTGCTTACGAGGCCCAGCGCCGACGCCTTCGGTGAAGAACGAGAGACCGATACCCATGTACTCGCCACGGGCTCGCTTCTCGGCCTGCTCGGCGCGCAACTCGTCGTAGCCGGCGATGCGCATGGCTTCGGTCAGCGCAGCCGGGTAGTTCCCCGAGTCGTACTCCCAACCGGTCGGCGTGGTGTACGGGAACTGCTCGGGCTGCAGCAGGTTCTTCATCCGCAGCTCGGCCGGATCCATGCCCAACTCGTCGGCCAGCCGATCGATCAACCGCTCGATCAGGTACACCGCTTCGGTGATACGGAAGGAGCAGGCGTAGGCGACGCCGCCGGGAGCCTTGTTCGTGTAGACCCCGGTCACCTTGCAGTAAGCGGCCGGGTAGTTGTACGAGCCGGTGAAGATGTGAAAGAAGGCAGCCGGGTACTTCGACGGCTGGGCCGTGGCGTTGAACGCCCCATGGTCGGCGAGCACATCGGTGCGAACACCGAGGATCTTGCCCTCCGACGTCGCGCAGATCTCGCCATGCATGTGATAATCACGGGCAAAGCCGGTGGTCATCAGATTCGAGGCGCGATCCTCCATCCACTTGACCGGCTTCTTGGTGACGATCGAGCCGACGACGGCGAGCACGTAGCCCGGGTACACCGGCACCTTGTTGCCGAAGCCGCCACCGATGTCGGGCGAGATCACCTGGATCTTCTGCTCGGGAATCCCGGCCACCAGGGCGTACACCGTGCGATGGGCGTGGGGGGCCTGGCTGGTGATGTAGGCAACGAGCTTGCCGGTCACCGGATCCATGTAGGCGAGCGACCCGCAGGTCTCCATCGGGGCCGGGTGCGAACGTGGATAGAGCATGTCGAGGCTGACCGATACATCTGCCCCGGCGAACGCCGCATCGGTCTTGGCCGAGTCGCCGGCTTCCCAATCGAAGATGTGGTTGGTCTGCTTCTCGCGCTCGTCGCGCACCAGCGGAGCACCTTCGTCGAGCGCCCGGCGGGCGTCGATCATCGGCGGCAGCGCCTCGTACTCGACATCGATGAGTTCAAGCGCGTCACGCGCCGAGTACTTGTCTTCGGCGATGACGAAGGCCACTTCCTGGCCTTGGAACCGCACCTTGTCGGTGGCCAACACGGCCTGCACGTCGCCCGACAGCGTCGGCATCCACGCCAACCCGAGGGTTTCGAGCAGCGCGCCGGTGATCACGGCCTTGACTTTGGGGTGCGCCTCGGCGGCCGACGTGTCGATCGACACGATCCGGGCGTGGGCGTAGGGGCTGGCCAGCACGGCCCCGAACAACATGCCCGGCAGGGTGATGTCGTCGAGATAGTTGCCCTGGCCGCGCAGGAAGCGCACGTCTTCCTTGCGGATCATCCGGCCGAAGCCGATCGGGTTGCCGGCGGCGGAAACCGGCACGTCGTTCTCTACGGCGGTCATGAGTTCGCCCCTTCCGGCTGGTGGCTGGCGGCCCATTGGATTGACTTGACGATGTTGTCGTAGCCGGTGCAGCGGCACAGTTGCCCCGAGATCGCTTCACGGATCTCGTGCTCCGACGGGTCGGGGTTCTCGGCGAGAAGGGCCTTGGCGACCATCATCATGCCGGGAGTGCAGAACCCGCATTGCAGGCCATGGCACGCCATGAAGCCCTGCTGAACGGGGTCGAGACCAGCAGCGGTCTCCATGCCTTCGATGGTGTCGACGGTGCGACCGTCGGCCATCACGCCGAGCACGGTGCAGGCCTTGACGGGCTTGCCGTCGAGGTGCATGACGCAGGCGCCGCAGTTGGACGTGTCGCAGCCCCAGTGGCTGCCGGTGAGGCCGAGGTTGTCGCGCACGACGTGAATGAGCAGCTCGCGCGGCTCCACTTCGGTGTCCGACCTGGTTTATGCCGATTGGCG
>JANNNL010000281.1:0-3237 GCA_031398525.1 Actinomycetes bacterium
CGCGGGCAGTTCGCGACGGCGATCACTATGTCGTGACCGGGCAGAAGGTCTGGACCTCTCACGCCCACATCGCCGACTACTGCGAGCTGCTCGTGCGGACCGATCCGGACGCTCAAAAGCACCAAGGAATCAGTTGGCTGATCATGCCGATGGACGCCCCGGGCATCGAGCTGCGTCCGCTCAGGACATTGGCCGGGGTGTCGGAGTTCAACGAAATGTTCCTCAATGAGGTTCGCATCCCGGTCGCCAACCTGGTCGGGGCCGAGAACGACGGGTGGCGCGTCGCCATGGTCACCTTCGGGTTCGAACGGGGTACTGCGTTCGTCAGCGAGCTGTTGACCTCGCTCCGGCTGGTGCAGGACCTGGCTCGCATCGCCGGCTGCTCAGACGGTGGGCCGGCGTGGGCGGACGCAGGCATTCGGCGCGAACTGGCGACCATCGCCGCCGAACTCGACGCTCTCTGGGCATACACCAAGCAAAACGTTTCTCGCGCTGCTCGGGCAGGCAACACCGGGTCCGGCGGTTCGATCTTCAAGCTTGCATACCACGACTCCCGTGTGCATCTCGGTGAGCTGGCGATGCGGATTTTGGGCAGGCGAGCGCTTGCATTCGGCGAGGACGCCAGGGGGTCCGGATTCGACCATGTAGCGGAGCGTCTCTACGCGTTGACATTGGGAATCGCCGCGGGCACCAGCCAGGTACAACGGAACATCGTCGGCGAGCGTGTGCTCGGCCTACCGAAGGAGCGCTCGTGGACCTCGAACTGACCGAGGAGCAGACTCAGCTACGCGACGAATTGCGTCGGTTTCTGACGGCGCGACTCCCGGTTGGCTCACTGCCGGGACGCGTCGACCATCCCGGCTCAGTCGATCGCAACCTGTGGGCCGAGCTCGGCGAGACGGGTGTGTTCTCAGTGACACTTCCCGAGTCGGCTGGAGGTCTGGGCCTCGGCCGGGCCGAGGCCGTCATCGTCTTCGAGGAACTCGGCCGCGCCGCAGTGCCGGGCCCGCTCGTGCAAACATTCCTCGCCGCGTCTCTAATGCCTGGAGCGGCGACCGGAGAACTGGTGATCGGCGCAGTGCTTGACGAAGATTCGTTGATGGTCGAGCACCTCGAGGCGCTTGACGGTCTGCTCGTCTTTGACGCCGAGGGTGTGCGGTTGACAGAACGACCCGCCGGATCGGTTTCTTCCCGGCCGCTCGATCCGCTGACACCGGTCCATCGTGTCGCTGTGCTTGGCTCGGGTCGCCGTCTGGGTGATCAGGCGGCTGCGGCCACCATGCGCCAAGACGCCGACCTACTGGTGGCGGCCTTGCTGGTTGGTCTCGGCGATGGGGCAGTCGCGATGGCGACGGAGTATTCGAAGAACCGGGCCCAGTTCGGCAGGGTGATCGGGAGCTTCCAAGCGATCAAGCACCTCCTGGTGGATTCGTACGTCTGGGTCGACGTCGCCCGCGCCGCAGTGCATGCCGCGGCTGTGGAGCTCGACGAACTCGCCGCGCCCGTTGGTGCCCCGGATTCCCGATATGACGGGCACACGTGCAGCGTGGCTTCGGCCCGTGTGGTGGCCAGCAGCGCCGCGGCGCGGGCGACGGCGACGGCGATCCAGGTGCACGGCGGGATGGGCTACACCTGGGAGCTTGAGGCCCACCTCTATCTCAAGCGGGTTGCGGTACTCGACACGACCCTCGGGTCGCCCGATGCCTCGCTGGAACACCGCGCCGACGAACTGGCCTTCGAGGCTGCCACAACCTGACTCGTCAGAACGGGTCACCAGCGACGTCGCTTACGGGTACGATTTGGGTCCGCGGCCGCGGACCGGTGGAGGCGGGCGTTGCCACTGGTGTCGGCGAAGGGCCCGAACGCGTCGGGGTCACATGGGGACACCTCAACATCCGCTGGCACACACTCTAAGAGTGTGGTTGTATGCGCATAACGTGTTGACTTGGATTAGCCGGTTGAGCGGGAGACGTAATGCGACGAACTTTCGCGAAATCATCGCTCATCATGCGGTTAATCGAACTCGCAACGTCACTATTATCGTGTAATATTACGAAACGATGTCAATCGGGCGGAGTGATGGGAAGGACCTTGGTTCTCCCACTGGCGCCGGGCGGGAGAGGACTTCTGATGCGCAAGCCGAGGGGTGTTGTTGGACGAGGCCTGCGGCGCGCCGGCCTAGCGGCCGCGATGACCGCGTCGTTGGTGATCGTCGGGGCGTCGGCGAGCAACTCCCGCGCCGCCGCAGTCCCGCCCGATCTGCTGGTCGTCCAGGCCGCGACTGCTTCCACTCAGGTCGGTGCCTACCGCACAGCGATCGGGTGGACGATCAGTTGGTCGTGCGCGTCGATCGAATCGTCGTGCAACGACATGACGTTGTCCGACACCCTGCCGGCCGGGCTGACGGTCAAGGACGCGACGAGTTCCGGTGGGTTGATCAAGAAGGTGACCATCACGGGAAATACCGTGACCTGGCAGCTTGAAGCGCCTGGCACTCCCGGCCGAGTCGATGCCGGTTCGGTGGGGACGCTGTCGATCACCGCCAGCGCCGTTTGTAGCGAGTCGGCCGATCAGGTGTTCGATAACGTCGTGGTCGTCAAGGCATCCAACGCCACGACCGCCCAGACCGAACCGGCGCCGATCACCGTCAAGGCCGCCCCATCGTGTGCACCGCCACCCCCACCGCCGGCCACCAAGAGCGCCCCAACCCGTTTGAACGCGGGCGCGCCGATGCCATTCACGATCCGGCTGCCCTATGCACCGGCCGCCTACACCCTGGTCGACCCGAGCCCGAAGGGGTTGCAGTACAAGAACGTGACGGTCGAGGCACCGGCCTCGGTCACGGTGTCGTGCGACGGAGGGGCCACCTACCGGACCTTCGATTTCTCAAAGGCCGGGCCGTTCGGTACGTGCGTGAGGACCGCTGGGTTCTGGAACGTCACCCACACCAAGTTCGCCGTTCCGGCCCAGACCGACCCTGGGTGGCTCGACCGGCTGACGGTCAAGGCGGTCATCGCGACCCTGGTGCCGATCGACGCCGTCGTCGGGACGACGTTCTCGAACATCACGCTCACGGGTGGCCCGGTGACCCAGCCGCTGACGGCGTCGGGTCAGGTGGTCGAGCCGGGCACGGCTCCGACTGTCAACAAGACCCGCGAGGTGGCCCCGGGCACCCAACCGCTGCTCGGATTCGGCGGGCCCGGCCAGGTGATCACCGACAGCGACCTCGGGTATGTC
>JANNNL010000284.1:0-2710 GCA_031398525.1 Actinomycetes bacterium
GGCGGTTCCGTCGGCGATGGTCCTCTTCGGTCCGCCGGGTACCGGCAAGACCAGCTTTGCCCGGGCGGTTGCCGGACGGCTGGGGTGGCCGTTCGTCGAGCTGTTGCCCAGCAAGCTAGCCGCCGGTGACGGCGGCCTCGCCAGCGAGCTGCGACGTGCTCTGCGCGAACTCTCGCTGCTCGAGAACGTTGTCGCGTTCATCGATGAGTTCGACGAGATCGCCACCTGCCGTACCGCCGAGCCCGACGGTCGCTCCGTGGTGAACGAGCTATTGAAGGCCATTCCGCAGTTCCGCCGCCACCCCGGGAGGCTACTGATCTGTGCGACCAACTTCGTCGAGCGACTGGATCCTGCGGTGATCCGCGCCGGCCGGTTCGACCTGGTTATCTCGGTTGGGCCACCTGACAAACCCGCCCGGGTGGCCATGTGGCAAGCAGCTGCTGACCGCACGCATTCAACCGACATCGACGTCGTCGGTCTGGCCGCCGCGTCGCAGGGGTTCACCCCGGCCGATGTCTCGCTCGCCGCGCAGAGGGCGGCCTTTGGTGGCTTTACCCGCGCCCGGAGCGGAACGCCCGAACCGCTGACCAGCGAGGACTTCCTCGAAGCGGCGCAATCGACCATGCCTTCGATCGATGACTCCCAGGCCGAGGCGTTCCGTCGAGATGCCAGGACGTACGTCCGAATCTGAAATCCGTGCAGCTCAGCAGATTCGGGGGAGGGGATCACCGACGAGCAAGTCGATCACGCGGGTGCCACCGAAGCCGGTGCGTCCAATCACCATTCCGGCGGGTTCGGCGATCACCCGGCCGATGATCGCGCTGGCCGCGCCGAGCGGATGACTGCGCCAGGCGGCCAGCGCCGCGCTGGCGTATTCGGCGGCGACGACGGCGACCAGTTTGCCCTCGTTGGCGATATACAGCGGATCCAGGCCGAGTAGCTCCGACGCTCCCGCCACCGCCGGATGGACAGGGATTGCCGATTCATCGAGTTCGATCGCCAGCCCACACAATTCGGCGAGTTCGTTGAGCGCAGAGGCGACACCGCCGCGGGTCGGGTCGCGCAGCCAGCGGACGCCGGGCACGGTATCCAGCAGTACGGCGGCCAGACCGTGGACCGCGGCGGTGTCCGACATTAGGTCGGCCTCGAGGGCCAAGTCGCCGCGGGCGAGCAAGACCGCAATGCCGTGATCGCCGATCGTGCCCGACACCAGCACCGCGTCACCGAGTTCCACCGCCCCCGCGCAAAGCCTGGGGCGATGGGCCGGGATCACTCCGATCCCAGTGGTCGTGACGTACAGGCCGTCGGCCGCCCCCGACTCGACCACCTTGGTATCGCCAGCGACAACCGGTACCCCGGCGGCCGCCGCGGCCGCCGCCAGGTCGCCGACCAGCAGCCGCAGTTCGGCGATCGGCAGGCCCTCCTCGATCACGAATGCGGCGGTCAACGCGACCGGGTCGGCCCCCATTGCGGCCAGGTCGTTGAGCGATCCGTGCACGGCCAGGTCGCCGAGTGAACCGCCGGGAAACCGGCGCGGTCTCACGACGAAGCTGTCGGTGGTGACGACCAAGCGGCCCGGCGGCAGATCGAGTACCGCACCGTCCTCACGAGCGTCAAGCGCTGGGTTGGACAAGGCAGGGGCGAACACCGCCTCGAACAACGCGGCCGATGCCATTCCGCCCGCACCATGGGCCATCGTGACCACCTCGTCGGTGAACCGCTGCCGACGCCTCATTCGGCTCGCACCGGGATACGCCGAATCCCGCCGTAGCTGTAGGCCGCCGCGCACGCCCCCTCGGACGACACCATGCAGGTGCCGATCGGAGTCTGGGGAGTGCAGGCGGTGCCGAACACCTTGCATTCCCACGGCCTGAGCACGCCTTTGAGAACCTCGCCGCATTGGCAGGCCTTGGGGTCGGCGACCCGCACGCCGGGTACTTCGAAGCGCAGTTCGGCGTCGAACTCGGCGTACCTGCCGCCGATGGCGAGGGCGGATTGGGCGATGAACCCCAGCCCGCGCCACTCGAAATGCGGGCGAATCCGGAACACCTCGGCCAGCACCGCCAGCGCCCGCTCGTTGCCGGATTCGGTCACCGCTCGGCTGTATTGGTTCTCGACCTCACAGCGTCCGTCACGCCGTTGAGACAGCAGCATTGCCACCCCCTGGAGGATGTCGATCGGCTCGAAGCCCGACACCACGATCGGCTGGGCATAACGACGGGGCAGGAACTTGTACGGGCTCGTGCCGATCACCGTCGAGACGTGACCGGGCCCGAGGAATCCGTCGAGGCGCTGATCGGGACTGTCCAGAATCGCTTTCACCGGTGGAACGATCGTGACATGGTTGCAGAACACCGAGAAGTTCTTCACTCCCATCGCGGCTGCTTTTTGCAATGTGATGGCGGTCGACGGGGCGGTCGTCTCGAACCCAACGGCCAGAAAGACGACCTGACGTTCGGGAAGTTGGCTGGCCAGCTTGAGGGCGTCGAGCGGCGAGTAGACCATCCGCACATCGGCACCGCGGGCCTTTGCTTCCAACAGACTCGACGTGCTGCCGGGCACACGCAACAGGTCGCCAAATGTCGTCAGTGTGACGTTCGGTCGGTTGGGAAACGCCATGCATCACCACTGGTTTTTGTTTTCGGATATGACTGAGCACATGACGTGCAAAACCAAAATTATCGATGTAATTTTCACTGATAATTTCAAA
>JANNNL010000379.1:0-10271 GCA_031398525.1 Actinomycetes bacterium
CGCTGGCGAAGGTCGAGCGGTCGGCCATCGCTGGTGAACCTAGCCGAACTTGGGGGTGTCCGGCCTGCTGTATGCGGTGATCAGGGTGGGCTCGACGTTGCCGATGTCGCTGCGGTGAGGGCGATGAACTGGTGACCGATGGCGATCGCGTCGGGTGCGGTGAAGGTTGGGTCGGTGGTGGCGCGCACGATGACGCCGTGGACGATCGAGATAACCAGTTGGGCCATGGGCCGAGGCTGCACCCAGGTCGGAATCGCCCCGGTGTGTTGTTGTCGGCCGATCTCCTCGCTAATCGTGCCGGTGAGCTGCTCGAACAGTGTTTGCAGCTCGGCGGCGACGGTCGGGTTTCGCGATGCGGTGGCGAGGCACTCAACGAACGCCGGGAGCTCGTTGCGGTGTTCGCAGAACAGCCCATTGAGCAGAGCGACGCATCGGATCAGCTTGCCGGGAAGCGGGACATCAGTGTGTAGTTCAACGAGCACCGGGTCGATGAGATCACGCACGTGGGCGATGAGTGCCGTCGTGACCAGCGCGTCCTTGGAACCGAAATAATACGTGATCGAGGCGAGGTTCTCGCCGGCTGCGCTGGTGATCGTGCGGGAACTGGCCCCCACCACTCCTTGCTCGGTGATCACTCGGCGGGTTGCGGCGATCAACCGGTCTCTCGCCGTCTCGCGCTGCGAACTCATACGTTCGTATCGTAGTCGAGTGGCGCTCGATGATGCCGCGGCTCGTGAGTTCGAGTCAGTTGGTGGAGATCACGCTGATGGTGCTGGTGCTACGCGCACCCCAGGCGTCCACTACAACGAACGTGAGCGTGCCGATGTCGGGGCTGTCGACCGTCGTGGCCAGCGCGATCGTTTCGGGGTCGACGAGATTGATGGCGTAGCTCGCGTCGGACCCACGGACCGACACAATCTCGACCGCGTCGCCGTCATTGTCCATCACCTTCCAGGTGAGCGGGCGAAGGGTGGTCGAGCCGCCGCGGACCAGCGTCACCGAGGACTCCAATGCGTTCGGCGGCGTGTTGACGACGATCGTGACCTTGACGGTGTCGCTCCGCGCCCCGAATGCATCGACAGCGCGATAGCGGAAACTGCCCCGGCCGTGCGCGTTGGCGGGAATGTCGACGAGGATCGACCGTCGATCGGCCGATAGGTACAGGTCGGGTTCAGCTCCTTCGAAGAGGACGTCGCTGTCGACCATCTCGATCCACAGGTCGTCGTGGGGACCATCGGGATCGGAATCGTTGTCGAGGGGCGAGATGGTGAGTTGGCTCCCGGGTCGGGTTTCGAGCAGATCCCTGATGGCGATTGGGGCCAGATTGGCCGGCCCGGTCACGTCGACGGCGATCACCGCCGACGCGTTCAAACCGCCAACGTCGGTCACGACGACCTTGATCGAGGCCGAGCCGGAATACCCCGACGGTGGCGTATAGCGCAGGCTGCGCGCGTCGGCGGCCAGCGTCACTGCGCCGGTCGAGGCCGACGCGGTGGAGAAGCGGATCGCCTCGTCGTCGGTCCCTTGCTCCCCGATGTCGACGGTCAGGACGGTGTCACGGCTGATCGTCCGGCTGAGATTGGTCAACGCCGGGGCGCGGTTGACGTCGACGGTGACCAGGCCGGTGCGCTGCTCCCCGCACGGGTTGCGCACGGTGTATTCAAAGGAACCCGAGCCATTGTTGCCGACGTTCGGGGAGAACACGACGAGCCCCGCCAACGAACCCCGTTGCGCCGTCCCGCCGGTGGCGGTTCCGATTGCCACCTCGTAGGTCCGTTGGGTCGCGTCGAGCACATTGATCGACAACGGGCTGAGATATGGGGTGAATTCGTACGGACGATTGGTGGCGATCGGTGGCGCCGCTACACAACCGACGACGGTGATCGACACGAGGGTCGTGGGGCTCGTGAGCCCCGCGGGGTCGACGGCCTCGTAGGTGAACGAGGCGGTGCCGATGAAGCCGGCGGCCGGGAAGAACGTGAACGAACCACCACCGGCGGCCTCGACCCGGCCTTCGTTGGCCGGCGGAGATCCAACGAGGCGGGCGGAGAGTTCGCCCCCCTCGGGATCACGGTCGTTGGCAATGACATCGACCATGACCGGCGTGCCCGCGGCGGTGGTTTTATTGTCGGTGACGGCGACGGGGGGAAGGTTGCCGGTGGTGGGGCCGGGTGGCGGAGGCACCGTCACCGGAGGACTGCCGGTGGACGGGGGACCCACGGGACTGGTCGTTGGTGGCGGAACAGTCGGATTGGCAGGAGGTGGTGTCGTCGGCGATGTGGCCGACGGCGACGTCGTCGACGGCGATGTCGTCGACGGTACTGCCGTGGACGGGGGGTTGGCCGGATTCGACGGAGCGACCGGCGGGCGAGTCGAACTGGAATCGCGATCAATGATGATCAGGATCTTCCCGGTCGTGGTGCCGCCCGACGAGTCGATCACCTGATACGTCACCGTTCCGCCGGGAAAGTCAGGCCCAGGAGTCAACAACAGCGTGTTGCCTAACGGCCTGATGCCGAGTCCGGGTGGGCCCTGAAAGGAGGACAGCTTCAGTGAGTCGCCATCGGGGTCGAAGTCGTTGGCGACGGGGTCGAATTGGAAGGTCGGCCCGGTGATGGTGCGGCGGTCGGCGCGAGTGATCGGGGCGATGTTCGGTGTCATGGGGTCGACCAGATGAACCAGGACCGTGCCGGTCGCTTCGGCGCCGTCATCGTCGACGACGGTGTAGTTGAACGAGAATTGGCCGCGACTCGCTTCCGAGGTGGTCAACTCGATGCTGTCGCCGACGACCACTACTTTTCCGGCCGCAACCGGCGGAGTCAACAGCCGGAGAGCGTCGCCGTCGGGGTCGAAGTCGTTGGCAAGAATCGGGATGTTGACCGTTCGCCCGGCGCGAACGCGGGCCGTGTCGGACACGGTGATTGGCGGGCGGTTGACGCTTGATTTGCCGGCGACAGCAAGCGAGACTGTCGCCGGGGGGCTGACCTCGCTGCCGTCGTTGGCGCGATAGGTGAACGACAACGTTCGGCCGCTGGCGGATGGTCCAGGGGTGAACTTGAGGATTTCACGGCCATCGTCGCGTTCGACGACGACGATCGTCCCGTCTTGAGCATCGATGCTGCTCAGTGCAGCGATCGTCAGCTGATCGTCGTCGGTATCGGAGTCGTTGGCGAGGACATCGAGCGATACCGGTGACCCGATGGCGGTCTGGCGGGCGTCGGGATTGGCGACAGGAGCCCGGTTCGAACCATCGGCGGGCAAGATTTCGACCCGCACCTGTCCGGTCTCGGGGCGTCCGGTCGAGTCTTTAATCGTGTACGTGAATGTGTCGCGCCCAACGAAGCCGGCGGTGGCGCGAAACTGCACGAGCCCCGGCGTGATCACGTCGACCGTTCCGTGCTCCGGTTGGGTCGCCGTGTCGATCGCAATGGGGTCGCCGTCAGGATCGAAATCGTTGGCGAGCAGGTTGATGCTGAATGAGCGTCCGCTGCGTCCGGTCGAGTCGTCATCGAGCGCGACAGGTGTCTCGGCTATACCGTCGTTGTCGGGGCCGATGGCGATGACGGTCGCCTCGTGGGTTGGGTTGCGCGCCGGCTCCGAGGCTGAGGTACCAGGGGACTTGCTGCGGTCTCCTATGCCGCCGACATCGAGGGGAACTCCGCTGGCGGCGAAAAGCGGGGCCCGTGGGTCGAGCTTGTCGAATTGCTGGGTCGCGGAACCGCGTAGCGCGAGCGCTGCCGACGAGCCACGGTCGTCGATCCAGATGTCGTGATCGCGCCGGGTGGTCTCGATGTTGCCGGTGGTGTCGAACCGCACGCGGGAGGCGCCCCCCGTATCGAGGTCGATGCGGTTGATCACGCCCCGGGCGTTGACGACGACTGCCGTCCGGGCGCTGATGGTCAGTCGATCAGTTGATTGAATCTGCACCCCGTTGTCGATCTGTCGGCGTTCGGTGATGCCGTCAGCGCCGGCGCAGATCAGTTCGTAGCCGGCTCCGATCCACACGCAGTCCCCCGAGGGCGATGAGTCCTGGATAGCGGCAAGATCGGTGTTGATCTCGCCCAAAAGTTGCACCTCGGATGGCCCCACCAGCCAGTTGAGCTCTCCGGTGCGACGTTCGAGCACGACGACGTCGCTGCCGATGGCGCTCATCGCCGAGTCGGATGACTGGGAGTCGAGGAGTAGACGGTCGCCCTGCGCCTGGATCACTTCGGTGCGCCGGTCGTCGCCGAGGAGTTGCCAGACCCCGGAGTCGGAGGCGATCAGTGCGGCCGAACGGGATGGGGCGAGATCGAAACCCCGGGGCTCACCTTGCATCGGGATGACCACGCCCACGCCGCCTCGCTCGGGAACGGCGATGATGGCCGTTTCGTTCACGTGATACGTCCAACGCTCGCCGGCCGATCTGAGCTCGGGAATCGACCGGGTTGAGGTCAGTCGTACGTCTTTCTCGTCGATGGTGAGGAGCTCGCCCTCGGTGTGATCGACGAGGTATGCGTTGGTCGAGCTGTGCGCGATTTCAAGGTCGTGACCAGCGCGTTCGGTGTCGAGACGAACGACGACGCGCCCACTGGCCGGGTCGGCGAGAGCGAGAGTGCCCGAGGGCTGGTCGATGAGCCACTGACGATCGGGCGCGTCAATGAAGCGGTGTTCGGGGTAGCCATCATGGCGGACCATGAAGGCGACTCCAGCAAAGAGGAGGGAGCCGGCAACGCTGGCGAGCACCACGCGACGATGCAGTGGTTCGGTCGCTCGCGTACGGGGCCTGTCGGCCGCTTCCATGTCCTCCCCTGGCACCATTGGCCACGCTGAGTGGCGGCTAACGTACTCTAGTCTACGGTCTTTACTGATCGACCGTGTGGTCGGCCCCATCGATTCCTCGACCGACACCTCGACCGATTCCTCGACGTATCTTCGACTGATTCCTTAGGGGAGACCGGCAGATTTGCGATTTGAGGTGACGAGACGAGGGTGGGATGACTAGAGTACGGCCGTCCTGGAGAGGTGCCAGAGAGGCCGAATGGGGCGCCCTGCTAAGGCGTTGACCGCTGTGAGGTGGTCCGTGGGTTCAAATCCCACCCTCTCCGCGTGATCCCCGGCGGTGTGATTGGGTTCTCCAATCCCGCCGCCGGGAGAATATGAACTCGTCTCCCGTATTGCGTTTTGATGACGTCCGGTGTAGACCTGTGGTACTCGACACGTCGAGGTGGCTCGAAACGATCGTTCCTTCTGTTCGTTTGGTCGCCGCTCGTTGTCGTGACGGGCACCCCGGGCTGACGCCCACCAACTCCTCCTATGCGCGAATACCCTCGTTACCAACCACCCGGGCCCGGAGCCCGCAAGCGCCAACGAGACCCGTTTCTCGTGCGGCTGTTCTTACTCGTCGGCGCGATCGTGACGATGGCCCCCATTGCATTCATCTTGCGTTCGGGCGGCGGAAACAGCGTGCAGCCCAGCGGACTTCCCGGTGCAGCAGCGGCGTTCGAGGCCGGCAGCGATTCCTCCCCGCGACTCGACGCTCCGGAGACGCTGGCGGCTCCGGCGGCGGCCGTGGCCGTGGCGCCGCCGACGAACGCCCCCGTTGCTGTGCCGGCGGCTCCCGCACCGGTTGCCGCCGCTCCGGTGACGCCTGCTCCTGAACTGGTTGCGACTGCGCTGACTCGGCCGTCGCGTACGACAACGTTCGAGTGTCCCAAGATCTACGAGGTGATTTACGGCGACTACTGGTTGTCGATTGCCAAGGTTCACCAAGTCACCCTCGACGAACTGTTGGCCCAAAACCAGGCTTCGGCCGAACAACCGTTGTACCCCGGTCGGCTCTTGTGCCTGCCCCCGAATGCCAGCGAGCCGACTGTGACCACGACTCTGACACCGGTGGCCCCCGCAAGAGCGGCCGCCGTCGAATCCGAGCCCGCCACGACCACGGCCCCCAAAAAGACGACAACCACCACCACGACCCTCTCGCCGACCACCACGGTCGCGCCAACCACGACGAAGCCAGCTCCAACGACCACCAAGGCTCCTCCCACCGTCAACTACGAAAACAGCGAGATCGAGGCGATCATCCGGGCGGTGTGGCCCGACGAGTTGGAGGACAAGGCGCTCGTCGTCGCCAACCGAGAAAGCACGCTGCAGCCAAACGTGCGAAACTACTGCTGCTTCGGCCTGTTCCAGATCTACTACGAGACCCACAAGAAGTGGCTCGCAGATCTGGGCGTACGGTCGGCCGAAGATCTCTACGATCCGCAGGTGAACGCCTACGCCGCGTACGTGCTGTACCAACGTGCTGGCGGCTGGGGCCCCTGGGGCGGCTAAATCCCCGTTGGAGTCAGGTGGGTCGTGTGCCTAGACTGGTTCCCGTTGCCCTGAGCAACACGTAATGCACCGGTAGCTCAATGGATAGAGCATTTGACTACGGATCAAAAGGTTCGGGGTTCGAGTCCCTGCCGGTGCGCCAAGGGGGTGAGCGGCCAAAATGGCCGCTCACCTGCGTTTTTGGGACGAAGGGCATGTCCGCCGCGGTTGTTCGGAGCTCAAACCGCATTGGCTGACGCACACGACGAGGTTATGGTGCGGCTGATATCCGGTTCACCGGAGTAGCACACCGGTCGGGCTACCGTTCGGCACGTGATCATCGTGCATGCCGGTAATCGAATCGACGGATCCGACCGTGCCGCCCCCCGGTTCCCTCCGTCGGAGATCGAGCGGGTAGCCGCCCAAGTTCGTCAGCTTTTCATGTTGTTGCAGCCCAGGGTCGTGGTCTCGGCTCCCGCCTCGGGCGCCGATTTGATCGTGTTGGCCGAGGCGTTGCGGGCGGATGTCGACGTGATCGTGGTGCTACCCATCGACCGAGACGCCTTCGTCGAGATGTCGGTGGCTGACGGTCCGTCGGCGGACTTGTGGTCGACCCGCTTCGATTCGGTGCTGGCAGCGGCCGCCGATCGCATCGACAGCGAAGTGGTCCTCCTCGATCTCGACCCCGACTCGCTCTGGTGGTTTTCGGCCAACGACCATCTGGTCGATATCGCCCGAGGAGCACAAAGGTCCCCGGCGTGGGACACGGCCGGGGGCGTTGAGTCCGTAGCAGCGCTCGTCATTCGCCCGTTGCCGATCACTGATCCGCCCAGCGTCACCGACGATCTGGCAGAGAAGGCTGCGGCCGCTGGAATGGTCGTTTTCACCATCGACCCCCGCCCGCAGGCCGCACCTACGATCTGTGTTCACTGAGCCTCGCGGCTGCGACCGTGGTGAACGTGGCGATGCGGGTACGTCGTGTCGATGAGAGATGAATCGTGTCCTATGGTGTCGTCGAGTTCGGGAGGAATCAGATGAACGAGCGCGATCTTGGTATTGCTCTGTCGGGCGGCGGGCATCGAGCCACGGTATTCAGTCTGGGAGCGCTGCTGGCGGTGGCAGACACCGGGTTGAACCGCCAGACAGTGTCGATCTCGTCGGTCTCCGGAGGGTCGGTCGCCAACGGAACGGTCATGGTCGGACCAGACTTCGGCACCTCGTCGGCGCAGGACATCGAGGCGCACTTCGCTCGAGCGGTAGCGTCGGTTGCCCATCGCGGGGTGTTGCAAGGTGGTGCTCCCGAAACAAAGGGCTACATGAGGCGGTTGTCCGTCGCAGGAATTTCCCTCGTCGTGGGCCTTTTGGCCACCTTGGTCGGTGGGTTCGGCCGCTTTGTCGCAGTGCTGGTCCCTGGATTGGTGCTCCTCATCGGCGGTGGTGCAAGTGCATGGCGACTGTTCGAGAAGCGCTCGCTCAAGACCGAACGGGCCATCGATGTCGAAGCGCTCGGCAACGCCACATCGACGCTCGCCGACCAGCAGCGCCGCGACCTGGCGGTGCACCACGTGATCTGTACGACGGAGTTGCAGACCGGTACCGAGTTCTTCTTCTCGAACCGCATGGTCTACGGCGATCAATTCGGTGGGTGCACGGGACCCTGCGAATTGCCACTCTCAACCGCCGTGCAGGCCTCGGCATGCGTCCCGGGCGCGTTCCGAGCCCGGGATATCGACCTATCCGTGCTGGGCCTGCAGCCAGTTACCGTGGAGGTTCCGGTCAAGAAACAACCGGGCCGGACCGAGCGAGTGACCGTTACGCAGATCGTCGTCGATGACGGCGGGGTGTACGACAACATGGCCGACGAATGGGACTATGGGTTCGCCAACCGGGCGAAGCACAGATGGAGCGGCGTGACCACCGTCCAGTCTCGCCGAGCGCCCTACCTGCTCGTCGTCAATGGTTCAGGTGGTTGGGATCGTCTGAAGCCGATCGTCGGGCGCGGCCTGAAGTTCGAACTCGATGGTCTACTGCGCGCCAAGGACGTGCAGTACGACGTCTCCACCTCGCATCGTCGCCGGGCATTGGCCGATGATTTCATCGCCTCGACCCGCAACGACGACCCCAACGACGATGTAGATGGAACGTTCATTCAGATCACCGCCAATCCCTATCGACTTCCCGGCAAGTTCGCGCCGAAGCCCGGGTGTGTCCCCGACGACAAGGCGAACCGAGCGACCGACGCGTTGGCGTTCCTCGACGGGTACGGGCTGACTTCCGACGGCTGGGACGAACTGGTCCATCGCACGTCGGGAGTCGCCACCACTCTCAAAGCGCTCGGCCAGGACATCTGCGTCGATCTGCTCGAGCACGCCTACATCCTGACCAGCGTCAACACCTACGTGATCCTCGGGCTGGGTCACCTGCCCGGCTGGTCTCGCGATGATCTGCGTCGCCGCTTCACCGCCATGTGCACTGAGCAGTCGTAGCCACTACGGCCGGGGGCGTCCCGCTTGCGGCAGTACGGTCTGGCGATGGCATCAGTTGACCTTGACACCCTGGAACCGGGCGTCGCTCGGATCACGCTCAATCGTCCGGAGAGTTTGAACTCGATCGACGGGTCGTTGATCAACGGCATCGACGCGGCGCTCGACGAGATCGCCGCGGGCGACGCTCGGGTGGTGATCTTCACTGCAGCGGGGCGGGGCTTCTGCTCGGGGGCGGATTTGAGTGGGACCGGGGAGCCGTGGACCGCACCGGCGCGGACGGTGATGAAGACGCAGTACGACGCCCAGGTTCGGCTGACCGACTTGATGACCCGGATGTACGAGTTCCCGCTGCCGATCATCGCCGCGGTCAACGGGGTGGCCGTCGGGGGTGGGTTGGCGTTTGCGTTGCACTGCGACATCCGTATTGCGGTGGAGTCGGCGCGGTTCGGCTCGGCGTTCATCAAGGCCGGACTGTCGTCGATGGATATGGGGGCGAGTTACCTGCTGCCCCAGATCGTGGGGGCCGGCCGGGCTCGCGAGATGATGATGACCGGGCGGATCATCGACGCGGCGGAGTCGTACCGCATCGGCCTGGTCCACGAGGTGGTGCCTGACGAGGAGTTGATCGAGGCGTCGCTGCGCATGGCCCGTCTGCTCGCCGCCAACAACGAGTTCGGCATCTGGCAGACCAAGATTGGCCTCAACGCCGCGCTCGACGCGCCGAGCCTTCGTCACGCCAAGGAGATCGAAAACCGCACGCAGATTCTCGCCAGCCAGACCGGCAACATGCGCGAGGCAGGGCGGGCGCTCAAGGAGCGTCGCCCCGCGGTGTGGGAACGGATCTGAACCAGATCTAAAGTCGTCCCATGCGTGGTCTTGGGGACAAAGTCATCGTCGTTGTTGCCGGGGGAAGCCGGTCGGATCGGCCGAGCCTTGGCGGCGCGTCCTCTCGCCGATTGGCGGCCGAGGGGGCGCGGGTCGTCGTTGCCGACATCGATCTCGACGCGGCCCGCCACACGGTGGACCTGATCGTGGCCGACGGCGGTCAGGGTCATGCCGTCCGTTGCGATGTCGCCGACGAGCACTCAGTAAAGGACGTGTTCGACACGGCAGCAGCGACGTATGGGGGAATCGACGGCGTCCACTCCAACGCCATGGATATGTCTCCTGCCGCGCTCGGCATCGACGGTGAGAACGACATCTGCACCCTGCCGCTCGACGTTTGGCAGCGCTCGCTCGACGTCGGTCTGACTGGGTTTTTCCTGGTCGCCCGACATGCGATCCCCCGGTTGATCGAACGGGGCGGGGGCGGCATCGTCGGCACGGCATCGGCCGCCGTCTACGCCGGTGAGCCGGTGCGCGTCGCCTACGCGACGGCCAAAACCGGGATGACGGCGATCGTCCGTCACATCGCCTCGCGCTACGGCAGTCAGGGAATTCGGGCCAACGCGATCGCTCCCGGCCTGGTGCTCGGCCACGAGCGCCTCGCCG
>JANNNL010000393.1:0-7126 GCA_031398525.1 Actinomycetes bacterium
AGCGCCTCGGCCGCTGCGGCACCGGATGCCTTGATCAGCGGGGAGTTGCTCGCCAAGACCCCGATCTTGGAGCCGGCCGGTACGTCGGCGGTCGCCGCCCACGCCTGGACACCGGCTACGGCGTTGACCGTTGCCGGCGCCGAGGTCGTCATCACTAAGCCGGTTTCGAGCAGCTCAGGCGTGGTGACGTCGCCGTATAGGATCGGCATCCCGGTATCGACCAAGCATTGCATCGAAGTCGCTGTCAGGCCGTTGTTGTTGATCATCGTGAACAGCTCGTTGTCGAGCGTCGCCTCGGCACACAACGCGTCGAAGCTGGTTGGATCGAGCGGATCCCACACCACCTTGACGAATTCGATTTGACGCCCGTTGATCCCACCCTGGGCGTTCCACCGGTCGGAGTACACCGTCATCCGGCGAAACAGGTGATCGGTAGTCAGGGTCTCGGGAAGTGAAATTCCCGCGGCACGAACTGCTTCGAGATCGGCGACGGCGACCGCAATACTGATCTTCTCGGCGGTGACCCCGATGTCCGAGGCAGTCAATTCCTCGACTGCCTCGGTGACCGCAGGCGCCTCGGTATCGGTCACCTCTGGAGCCTCGGTATCGGCCACCTCCGCCGCGACCGTCGTCGCCGCGGCAGCTGCGGAGGTCACGGCGACGTCGGCCGGGTTGGTGGTGTCGGCGTCGCTATTGCTGCTTCCGCTGCACGCCGCGACAAACAGCGATGCCACCACAACCGACACCGCGAAACGACCTCGAACTTTGCTCATCGAGCGACCTCCCCGCTTCGAGCCGCCCCCCGGAGCGACTTCCAACTACACCAGACCCTACATGCGACGTCGCGGCGAAGTCCGTCTTGAATGGCGACCCAATGAATTGAACTGGTTCGAGCAACACAATTGCTGCCGTCGATGTGCAGCAGAGCTACATGGCCTCGACTTGGGGCATGATCTCTTCGGTCAACTGCTTGAGGTCGTCAAGCGTCTTGGAAACCGGCACGTCGCTGAACGGCGGCCACAGCAGGGGCATGGTGAGCCCGGCTTCCTTGTAGCGCTTGAGGTTGTCGGTGATCTGCCCGGCGGTACCCACCATCAGATTGCTGAGTTTGCCGTTCGGTGTCTGGTCGGTCTCCTCGTCGGTGATCACGAACCAGATCATGCTGCACATGTCAAAGCCGTCATCGAGCGAGCGGTCGCTGCCCAACTCCTCGAGCTCCCGCTGAATCTCGGTGCGCCACCGCGTGATCTCCTCGGGCGTGTCCTGGATGCCGATCCAGCCCGCCAGGCCATACTTGGCGATGCGACTCGCCGAACGCTTCGGGTCCTTGAGCCCGCTGAAGTAGATCGGCGGGTGCGGATCCTGCACTGGCTTGGCCCCGAAGCCGCAGCTGTCGAAGTCGGCGAACTCGCCGTGGTACTCGAACAATTCGTTGGTCCAGATGCCCTGCATGATCTCAATCGTCTCGCGCACGTGCTTGTGGCGCTTGGGAAAGATGTGCGAGGCGCTCGCCGCGGCAAACTCCTCGGGCATCCAGCCCGACCCGAGTCCCACGTTGACCCGGCCGTTCGACAGGTGATCGATGGTGGCGATCTCACCGGCGAGCACGCCGGGCGCACGGTACGGCGTATCGATGATGCTCATGCCGATGCGCACTTTCGTCGTCTTGGCCGCAAGCCATGGAATGAGCGGCATGCCATGCAGCCATTCGCCGCGCGCTGACACCGGCATCTGCAACGGGAACTGCTCCATCATCCCAAACGGGTACTGAAGCTCCCCGCGGTCGGAAGCTTCGGGCACGACGATTCGGTCGAGCGTCCAGACCGAATCGAAGTCGAGATCCTCAGCCAAGCTGGTGAGATCCTCGAGCTCCTTCACCGTGACCTTGTCACGGAAGTTGGGCAGGTACAAAGCAAGTTTCATGAGAGACAATCCCCTTCTCGGTGTCGTCGTGAATCGGCCAACGATGGCCGCCAAGCGCCGTAACTCATGGCCCCCATCTGTTCGGCGTCACACAACTCGCACGGTAGACACACCACGCTCGCAAGGCGATCAACGCTTTGTCAACATTCCAACAACGACTACGTTGACGGAGGTGCAAACCGGTCGCCAGGTATTGGTCGTCGACGACGATGACGGCGTGCGAACCGCAGTGACGTGGGCGCTGGAAGCAGACGGGTTCGAGGTGCTCGCCGTCCCCGACGGGCTTGCTGCCATCGACGTGATCGAGTCGTCGTCGCTGTCGTTGGTGGTGCTCGACTTGTCGTTGCCCGGGCTCGGGGGCCTCGACATCTTGAACCGCGTGCGCACGAACGAGGCTCGTGACGGGCGGTGGCGTCTACCGATCATCGTGCTGTCGGGGCGAGACAGCGAGATGGACCGGATCGTGGGCCTCGACCTCGGAGCCGACGACTACCTGGTCAAGCCCTTCTCGCCCGGCGAGCTGGCTGCCCGCGCCCGATCGCTACTGCGCCGTAGCGCCGAGCCGACGTCTGGCGGTAAGCAGCCCTATAAGCCGACCGGATCGGGCGTCGAAATCGACCGTGAGTCGCGCAACGTCTGGGTCGACGGGACACCGATCGAACTCGCGGCCAAGGAGTTCGACCTGCTCGCCTATTTCGCCGATCATCCCCGGCGGGCCTATCGACGATCTGAACTACTCGCCGCAGTGTGGTCAAGCGAATCAGGATGGCAGAACGAGGCAACCGTCACCGAACACGTCTACCGCCTGCGACTCAAGGTCGAGGCCGATCCGCAGCACCCGAAATGGCTTCGTACGGTCCGGGCGGTGGGGTACCGGTGGGAGGGGTGAACGTGCTCACCGGAGGTGAGGTCACCGCCGTCCTCGATCACCAGACCGCAGTCATGGCCGAGATCACCTCGGGCGCGCCGCTACCGGTGGTGCTCGACTCCGTGGTCTGCGCCCTCGAAGAGCTGATGCCCGCCAGCCGATGCTCGATCCTGTTGCTCGACGATGCCGGCTCGCTACGACACGGGTCGGCACCGACGCTTCCCACCGCATATTCCGAGGCGATCGATGGGCTGCTACCTGGGCCGTTCGCTGGGTCCTGCGGGACCGCCGTTCATCTTGGCGAACCGGTGATCGCCGTCGACGTTGTCACCGACCCTCGATGGGAGCAATTTCGCGAGCTCGCCGCGCGGCACTCTCTGCGCGCCTGTTGGTCGAGTCCGATTCGGTGCCGATCGCAGGTCGTGGGCACCTTTGCCGTCTATCACCAGACGCCGTATGAGCCCGACCAGCGGGACGAAGAACTGGTCCGCCGGTTCACCCATCTGGCTTCGCTGGCCGTCGAGCATGACCAGGCGTCGAAAGAACGCGAGGCTCGGCATCAAGCCGACCTGGCCCGCGAATCGGCGGAACGCGCCAATCTGGCCAAGTCGCAGTTCGTCACCGCGCTGAGCCACGAACTACGAACGCCCTTGCAGGCCATCACCGGCTTCACCGAGAACTTGCAGACCCTCGACCTTTCACCCGATCAGCGCCGCGTCGCACTGGACCGAATCGGGCTCGCCTCGGCCCACATCCTGTCGATCGTTGATGACGTGCTCGACCTGGCACGGGTTGAAGCCGGCGCGATGCCCATTGAGCTCTGTGATCTCGACGCGCACGAGGTGATCGCCGCCTCGCTCGACCTTATCCAGCCCCTCGCCGAGCGGCGCCACGTGACAATCGAACACGCGGGGCCGCCCGTGGCAGTGCGCGCGGACCGCCGACGCCTGCAGCAGGTGATCCTCAACCTCGTGTCGAACGCTGTTCGGTTCTCACCTTCGAACAGCACGGTGCGCATCAGCACCAAGGCAGGTACCGAGCGCGCCGGCATCCACGTGATCGATCAGGGACCGGGGATTCCCAGCGAGCTCCTCGCCCGGCTGTTCGTGCCCTTCGACCGCCTCGGTGCCGACGCCGGACGTGAAGGCGGCGCGGGACTCGGCTTGGTCCTCGCCCGCCGCCTGACCGAGGCGATGAACGGCACCTTCGACCTGACCAGCGTCGTCGGCGTCGGTACCCACATCACCATCACCCTGGCCGCCGTGCAGGGTTTCACTCGGTCAACGGGCACGCCCACATAGCCGTCCCCGTCGAACGCCGATCCGACCGGAACCGCATCGACGCCGCGCTCGGCGTGCATCGTGCACAGGATCCCGTGTTCGGCGACCGCCAGCCGGGCGAGTGCTTCGGTTTCAGTGATCTTCACATCGCTATTCTGACCCGCGTGCCAAGGCCGCCATTCGTCCACCAGTTCACATCCGACCTCGACGACCGGAGGGTCTGATGAATCTTGCAGTGTGGGTCGAACGTCACGGCCGGGGCCGACCGAACGATCCGGCGCTCGCCGACGGCGAGACGGTCCACGCGACCTGGAGGGAGTTCGCCGCCCGTACGGCGGCTGCGGCCGCTGGTTTGTGCGCCGATTTCGGCCTGTCACCCGGCGACCGCGTCGCCATCGTGATGCGTAACCGCCCTGAGTATCTCGAAGCCCAGTTCGCCATCTGGCACGCCGGTCTCGTAGCCGTACCGGTCAACGCCCGCCTGCACCGCGACGAGATTGCCTACATCCTCGACCACAGCGGCACTGCGCTCGTCGTGACCGACGACGACCATGCTGCCGACGTCAAATCACTGATCGGCACGGCTCCATCGCTCCAGGCAGCGGTGGTCGCGCCGAGTGACCAGTGGGATCGGCTCACCGCGTCGTCGCCGATGCCGCTCGTCGACCGGCGGCCCGACGACCCGGCCTGGTTGTTCTATACGAGCGGCACGACGGGGCGGCCCAAAGGGGCCACGCTGACCAACCGCAACCTGATGATGGCATCGCTCAGCTACTTCGCCGATATCGACCCGGTGTTCCCGCATGAGTCGATCCTCCACGCCGCGCCGTTGTCGCACGGTTCGGGGCTGTACGGGCTGCCTCACGTCGCTCGGGGCGCGGTCAGCGTGATCCCGCATTCGGGTGGGGTCGACGGCGACGAGATCGCCGCGCTCCTACGGCGTTGGCCGGGCATGTCGTTCTTCGCGGCGCCGACGATGATCAAGCGCCTGGCGGGCGACCCGGCGATCGCCGGCGGGGATCTGTCGAACCTGAAGACGATCATCTACGGCGGCGCGCCGATGTATCTGGCCGACCTCGAGGATGCCCTCGCGGTGTTCGGGCCCCGGTTGACCCAGATCTACGGGCAGGGCGAGACGCCGATGACGATCACCGCCCTGTCCAAGGCCGACCACGCCGATCGGAACCATCCCCGTTGGCGCGACCGGCTGCAGAGCGTGGGCAGCGTCCGCACCGATGTCGAGGTCCGCGTCGTCGACGATGAAGATCGCGAACTGCCCGTCGGCGAGATCGGCGAGATCGTGGTCCGCGGTGATGTGGTGATGGCCGGCTACTGGAACCAGCCCGAGGCCAGCGCGGAGTCGTTGCGAGGCGGCTGGCTGCACACCGGCGACGTTGGCAGCTTCGACTGCGACGGCTACCTGACCCTGCGGGACCGCTCCAAGGATCTGATCATCAGTGGCGGGATGAACATCTACCCCCGCGAGGTCGAGGAGGCGCTACTGCTCCACCCCGGCGTCGGTGCCGTCTCGGTCGTTGGCCGACCCGACCCCGAGTGGGGCGAGGCGGTGGTGGCCTTCGTGGTCGCCGCCGACGCGGCCGCCCACCCGACGGTCGCCGATCTCGACCAGACGTGCCTCGACCACATCGCCCGGTTCAAGCGGCCCAAGGAATACCGGTTCGTTGACGCCCTGCCGACCAACAACTACGGCAAGGTACTGAAGCGGGAGCTACGCGATCAGCTCCGAACCGAACCGCGTGACCCGGCACCCCGCTGACATGCGGGGTTGATCGAAATGTTGTCTATGGATATCAAACGTTGATCATTTGGCCAGAAGTCGATGAGATGACCACGGGTACGGTGCGGGCAGCTGCCGGGGGGTAGCTGCTGTGTGTGCCAAGTCGGTGCACCTGTGACCTGGGGGGTCAACCATGCATTGTCATCGCCCTGTCCGCCGAATGTCGGCGTTCCGAGTCTCATCGAGCCGAGCAACGGCCGCAAACCTCGGGGGCCGGTCATGATCGCCAAGCTGCGGGGGGTGTTCCCGCTTGCGCTCACGATCGCCGTACTTGGCTATCTCTATGTCGAGTTCGTGCTCAACTTCACCTTCCACTGGGTGACCGACGGCGACTTGGGCATCGGACTCGCCCTTCCGTCGAACTTCCACATGGTGATACCGGCCGGTTTTGTGACGTGGGGCATCTTCTTCATGCTCGGGGGTGACAACGCAGCTGCGGTGAAGACGGTCATCGCGGCGATCGTCGGCAGTGTCGGTGCGCTGGTGTTGATGATCCTCGGCCCGGCGATCGCCGATCTCCCCGACTTCTTCGGCCTCGCCATTGCGGTTGGCATCGTGGCGCTCGTCCTGGTCCTGGCCGTACCGTTCAGTGACAAGTACAACGTCGCCGCGACATTCCCGCCGTTTGCTTCGGTGGTTTTTTGGTGGATCGCCACCGGGCTCGACGGCTGGGCCGACAAGGGCGGCGGTGTGGGCAACAGCCCGGCCTCACTCGGCGATCCGGCAACAGCAGGCTCCGGGGCGTTCGGTGGAGTGATCTCGACGCCGTACTTCATGGTGTTCGTCAACACGCTCGTCACCCTGATCGTCGGGGTGATCTTCGGCGTCGCGTCGGCTCGGTTGAGCGGGTTGCTGTCGGCGCGGATGAATCCGGCCGACAAGTCGTAACTACCACGGCGCGGTGTCACCCGGCACCGCGCCGATCACCACTACAGATTTCATTCACAAGGAAGGCGATGGCATGGACATCACGATGACGGTCAACGGGACCGATCGGGCAGGAACGGTTGAACCGAGAACGCTGCTGGTGCACTACATCAGGGAGCAACTTGGTCTCACCGGGACGAACATTGGTTGCGACACGTCGTCGTGTGGTGCGTGCACCGTGCACGTCGACGGTGAGTCGGCCAAGAGCTGCACGATGCTCGCCGTTCAAGCCGATGGCGCAACGGTGCTGACCATCGAAGGCTTGGCCCGCGATGGGGTGATGCATCCCATGCAGCAGGCGTTCATGGAAAAGCATGGCCTGCAGTGCGG
>JANNNL010000194.1:0-2225 GCA_031398525.1 Actinomycetes bacterium
CGCGTTCACGCTCGACAAGAGCAGCGGGGGCTTCTCGCCGACCACCCGGTACCGCGACTACGCGATCAGTCGAAGCCTCATTCACTGGGAGAGCCAATCCTCCACGCGAGCGGACAGCTCGACCGGTCTGCGCTACCGGCACCACGAGCGGGATGGCCGCACGATCCTGTTGTTCAGCCGACTCAGTACCGACGATCGTGCCTTCTGGTTCCTGGGTCCCGCCACCTATCGCGGCCACGTGGGCGAGCGGCCGATGGCCGTCACCTGGGAGCTGGAGCAGCCGCTCTCCGGCGATCTGTACCAAGCGTTCGCCGCAGCGGTGGCGTGAGTCGACACGGCGTTTGTCCTTGACGCGCCGTGCGCCTACTCGAGACCATTCTTGGATGGATGTGCTTCGTGCCGATGGTGTGGCGACGGCTCACGGGTGGCACCTGGTGGCCCGCAACGGTCGCCGCCGTACTCAAGTCGATCGAGGTCGATGTGTCGGCCCACCTGTTGGCTGATCCCCTCTGGGCAGGCCAACGACGCCGAGGCAACGCAGCGTGTCGAATCCGGTCAGGTTGGCGCTGGCATGTCGATGGCCGAGGTTCGTGCGACCGTCGACCGCTGACCCCTTGTCGACATGGGCTTGACAAGGTAGCCTTTCATGGCGTGCTGATCGTGTTATCAAGTGCTCGACGGCACAGGTGAACGAGGACGATATGAGCCATGCGATCGACAATGCAGTGCGCATTTGGGACGTGGACGACGAGCGCGTGATTTACGTCGGCCCGTCCCGATCGGGTGCCCTGCTCGAAGTCGGCGTATATCAAGCAACCGACGGTGTCATTGTGTTTCACGCGATGCCCTGCCGCACCAAGTACCTACCGAGGTGATGACCATGCCCAGAACGATCGCTGAAATCATGGCCCGGGCCGACGAACTCGCCGACCTGACCGAATCCGAAGATGACCCCGTAGGCGTCCAGCGCGACGGAGCACCAGTTCGTGCGCTGCGTGCAGCATTCGCCAAGCGCGCCGAGGTCGAGGTCGAGATGGTTGCTGCCGTCGAATCCGCCCGGGCCGAGGGCTACTCATGGGCGTTGATCGGCTCCCTGATCGGCACGTCGGGGCAGGCTGCACGCGAGCGTTACGGCATCCCAAGGCCACCGGTAGTTGCCCGGCCGAAAAGTTCCGTTGCTACCGATGGCCCTGCGGAACCACTTCGGATAGCTCTCTGACCAGGCGGAACGTGATTCGATGGTCGCCCTATGCGGTCCCTCTCGTCTGCTGAATGTGGAGTCCGAACTGGCCGAATGTGTTCGCCTTCCTCAACGGGCCCGGATCAAGATCAGCGCTGAACCCGGGAGCGAAGGGCCAAGGCGGCCAGGCCAAGGAGGACTGGTCCGGCGACCTTCATCAGGATGAACAGTATTGTGCCGCCGCCGGTGAGCCCATCCGTCACGGGCGACTGGAAGCTGACAGTTGATCGAAGGCTGACTGCCAGACAGTCCCAGAAGCGGTTGAAGTGCAGCCCGGCGGACCCAGCAGCCTTCGAGGCGTCGGCGACGAACCAGCGCGTCTGGCACCGCAACAGAATCGCTAGCGCAAACACCACTAGGGAATAGGTGGTTAGGGCGCGGTGAGCGCGAAGCCCATAGCCAGCAAGCACCTTGTACCCGAGGAGAAGTGGGCGTTCTACGGACCGCCACGGAGCACCGATACGACGCATCTCCATCTCGCCATAGTAAAAGTCGGCAGCCCCGGCGTAGTCCTTCGACGCCTCTAGCGCGGCTCGGAGCTGGCGGTAACTACTCTCTACGTGGTGGGGTTCCAGTTCGTGATCCTGGACCGGGTTCCGCGCTTCCTCCTCCTCAGCGAGTCGCTGCCTCCGTCCCTGCGTCGCCCAGGCATCCGAGCCGAGAACCCGGAGATTGTCGAGCCCTGTCGCGTGCGACAGCCGACACTCGGCGAGGCTCACCCCGTCCCCGATGAGTAGCGGAGCCTCCAGTGTTGACCGCTCCAAAGACATCACTGTTGCACCGCCGCTCCCACTCGCAACAATGGTGAGCGGCTGCCTCACCATGATCTCATCGAGTGCCAACGCCGCCGCAGATCTAATGATCGCAGCGTTCGCGAACGACGCCCTCGTGAGGAGGATTGGATCGGGTCCGCTAGAGGAGCCCAAACCAAGGTCGCCCGCAAAAATCGCCTCACCAAAGCCGAGACACCGGTGAAGGTCGCCGC
>JANNNL010000498.1:0-10051 GCA_031398525.1 Actinomycetes bacterium
GCGCGGACTCAGGCTTCGGTGAGCCAGCCGTACGGATCCGGTGCGGCGCCCACCTGCAGGTCGGTGAGCGCAGTGCGAAGGCGCATCGTCTGCTCGCCGATTCCCCCGTCGCCGACATTGATCGACTCGCCGTTGTGCACAAGTCGGCCGACTGGGGAAAGGATAGCCGCGGTGCCGGAGAGCGCCGCTTCCGCACCTGGACGACCGGCCCACGCAACGACCTCGTCGACGGTCAGGTCGCGCTCTTCCACCTGGTAGCCGAGGTCGGCGGCCAATGTCAGAATCGAGCTGCGGGTCACGCCGTGGAGGAACGACGTGGTCAACGCCGGGGTGATCACTCGCTCGGCGTCGATCAGCATGAAGTTCGACGCGCCGGTCTCTTGCACCATGCCACCCGGGGCGAACAGCACCTGATCGATACCGAGGCGAGCCTTGGCGTCCAGCGTCGGGCGAAGGGCCATCACGTAGTTGGCTCCCGACTTGACCATGCCGAACTGTGGGGTCGTACGCGGCTGCTCGGTCTCGATGGCGATCGCCAGTGGGCGGATGCCGCCCGAGAAGTAGTCACCGACCGGGCTGGCCAACACGTACAACAACGCGGTGGTCGACGGAGACGCCGCGGCGCCGATGTTTTCTTCCGTGCCGATCAGCGTCGGGCGCAGATACAGCGAACCGGGGGACGAGGGGACCTCGGCGTTGTTCGCCGCCGTGACCTCATGAAGCATTGCCGACAAAACGTCGGCCGGGGGCTGGGGCAGGCACAGCAGGTCGGCCGAGTTGCGCATACGAGCAACGTGGGCCGCGGCCCGGAAGATGCGCACGACACCGTCGTTGCCGCGGTGCGCCTTGAGCCCCTCGAAGCAAGCACTGCCGTAGTGGAGCACGTGGGCGGCCGGGTGGAACGAGAACGGCTGCACCGGCCCCGTCACCACATCGCCCCACGCTCCGTCCTCATATCGCATGTGCGACATGATCGAGGCGAAGAGCGTGCCAAAAGGCGCGGTGGGGGGAGCAGGAACCGAGGACGCCGATGTCATGGTCATGGTCGCCAGATTACGCCCTTCTCCAACGCGCCATGGTGCCGAAATCGCTCGGCAGCCGGGGACGGTCACTCCCTGGTTGGCGGGCTGGTTGGCGGGCTGGTTGGCGGGCTGGTTGGCGGGCTGGTTGGCGGGCTGGTTGGCGGGTCAGCTGGTGGAGCGGTATCGGCGCACGGCGATTGGGGCGAGGACGACTCCGATACCGATCGACCAGGCGATAGCAATCAGCACCTTCGAGGCAGTCGGCCCGCCCAGCATGCAGGCCCTCACCGCATCGGCCGTCGCGCTGACCGGCTGATTGCGGGCCCATGGCTGCATCCAACCGGGCATCTTGTCGGGCTGCACGAAGGCACTCGATGCGAACACCAACGGCGCGAGCAAGGGAAATGAGGCGGCCTGAGCGGCCTCGCCGTTGGTCACCGACAGCCCGATGAGGGCGAACACCCAGGCCAGACCGAGCCCGAAGAGAATCAACACGGCAACGCCGAGCGCAACCATCACCACGTTGGTGTGGGCCCGAAATCCAACGAGGTACCCGATCGCCAACATCAACAGGATGATGAACACGTTGCGGATGGTGTCGGCGAGCACCCGCCCGCCGAGGACGGCGGAGCGGGCCATCGGCAGCGAGCGGAGCCGGTCGAGGAGGCCTTTGCCCTTGTCTTCGGCGAGGCCGACCGCGGTGGAGATCGCCCCGAACGCGATCGTCTGCACAAAGATGCCCGGCATCAGGTAGTCGACGTATGACATGCCCGGAATCTCGATCGAACCGCCGAACACGTAGCGAAACATGAAGACGAAAATCACCGGTTGGACGATCGAGAAGACCAGCAACTGCGGCAATCGGCGGATGACGGTGAGGTTCCTCCAGGCCATTGCCTGCGTGTCACGAATCGCCCACATGAACCCGTCATCGCTGGCGAGCACGGTAGGAGCGACCGCCGGAACGGGAGTGGTAGTGGCCATCAGGTGGCTCCAGTCAGGCTGAGGAAAACATCGTCGAGGGTGGGCTCGTGAAGGTCGAATCGGCCGACCTCAAGGCCGGCATCATGCAGCCGGTTGAGGGTGGTTCGAATGGCGGCCGCGCCTCCGGCCAGGGGAATCTGCACCGTATGCGGGTCGTCCTCGGGTCGGGAGGGTTTGAGGTCGGCGAGCAACGTCAGCGCCAACTCGGCGTTGCTGGTAACCGCGAAGTTCAGCGCCATCACCGTCGAACCGAGGCGCGATTTGAGTTCGGCGGCGGTGCCCTCGGCGGCGACCATGCCCGAGTCGATGACCACGATCCGATTGGCCAGGCGATCGGCTTCTTCCAGATACTGGGTGGTCAACATCACCGTTGTGCCGTCGGAGACGAGGTTGGCGATGACATCCCACAGGTCCTGGCGGCTGGCCGGATCGAGCCCGGTGGTCGGCTCGTCGAGCAGCAACACCGGGGGATGGGTGATCAGGGCGGCGGCCAGGTCGAGTCGGCGGCGCATACCTCCCGAGTACGTCCGCGCCGGGCGACCGCCTGCATCGGTGAGATGAAACTGGTCGAGGAGCTCGACCGCTCTCGACCCCGCGACCGACTTGGCCAAGTGGTTCAGCCGTCCGACGAGGGTCAGATTCTCGTAGCCGGTGAGGTTCTCGTCGACGGCCGCGTACTGGCCGGCCAGACCGATACTTCGCCGAACCAATTGCGGGGCCGCCAACACATCATGACCAGCGACGATCGCTCGACCGCTGTCGGGTCGCAAGATCGTGGTGAGAATGCGAACGACGGTCGTCTTGCCGGCTCCGTTTGGACCAAGCAAGCCGAGCACGGTGCCGGGTGGCACTTCGAGTGACACCCCACGCAACGCGTGGACATCGCCGAAACTTTTCACCAGGCTGTCGGCGACGATGGCCGCACCAGAGGTGGTCGAAGGGGTGGGCATGAGTTCACCCTAACGATTGCTTGATAGATGTCAACTGTACTTCCGTCACAACCATCAAGGTGTACCGACTATTGGTAGAGTTGGAGCATGACGTCGGAACCCGCACCCCCCGCGGATTCCGACGCAACTCTCGCACCCGACGCATCTCTCGCACCCGACGGGCTCAACCTCGCCTGGCGACGGTTGATGGTGTTGTTCCATTCCAAGCGCGACGAACTCTTCCAACTGATGCGCGACCACAATCTCACGCCGCCGCACGGCCTGGCCCTTGGCAGCCTGGCGATGGGGCCGCGGCGGATGCGAGATCTTGCCGACGAGATGAACTGCGATGCGTCGTACATCACCGCCATCGTCGACCGTTTGGAAGACGAGGGGCTAGCTGTCCGCACCGCTGACCCAACCGACCGACGCGTCAAGGTGATCGCCCTCACGCCGCGCGGCCTCGAGGTCGGCGCCGCGATCACCGCCGTTTTCGCCACCCCTCCTGCACAGCTCTTGGGTCTCACGGCGAGCGAACGTGCTGAGTTCGGCCGCCTGATCGCCAAAGTGGCGCCCCAAGACGACGCCCCCTTCCACCCCTTCGGCACCACCCGCCCCTGATCCGGCCGAACGGTCCCTACTCGCCGAGGAGTCGGCCGCTACTCGGCGTCGGAGACGAATCGGGCTCCCGAGAAGGACCGGGCGAGGCTGAGGTCGACAGCCACACGATACGCGGCTTCGTCACGGCGGTCGCCGACCGTCACCGCGAGTTCATCGTCACAGAACTGGAAGCTGAGCACCGATGTCAGATCCAGGTTGCATCGGAGGTTCTCGGGAAGACCGGCACGGCTGGTCTCCCAGCGCCGCCGGTGATCATCTGCGGTGCCGGGTGGAAGCAGGAACACCGTTTTGCCGAGGTGCCCCTCGCTGGCGATCGTGTCAATCTCCCATTCGAGACCTGGGGTATCACCGATCACCACGGCGATCACCCCCGCCCCTTGCATTCGTTCCACGACGTGCGGTTTCCAGGTCTCGTTGGTGAAGTACTCGCGTGCCGCCCCGAGCTGCCGCGCTGCGCCGCCGGGTCGCCCAACGGCGGTGACCGGTCCATACGTCGCAAGTTCCCAGGCCAACGATTCCTCGAAAGGATCGGTCGCCCGCAGCGTGAACAGCTCGAGGAACGGCCGCCGCGCTGACAGCACACAGGGAAGGGCGACGTCGTCGTCCTCGAATGAACGTAGGTAGAGGACAGGCGGCCGCGGGTCGAGCCGACGGGTTCGGTCGGCATTGAATCGGCCGTGAGCACGGGCCAATCGCAGGATCGTTGTGGCGACGACGACGAGCAAGAGACCGGCAACCATGATCAGTAACGCCAGCGCCGTTGGCGAGATCTTCAACCGATCGCACCATTGCAGGTGCGTCAACGATGGCACGAACACCAGCTCTCGCAACCCCCAGACCACCGCGGCCATCCCGAGCAGGAATGCAGCGATCCCAAGAAGGCTTAGTGCGATTCCGCGGAACTCGGGCACGCTCGGCCGCCAGCGTGGCGGAAGGGCGCCGATGTGCGAGAGCTCGCGTCGCCGCCACCATCCTGTCGTCACGAATCCGGCCACGACTGCAAACCCGACGATGCCGACGCGCACCCCAGTCGGAGCGTCTGCGGCAAAGCCAACAATGGCCAGGGCCCATGTGCAGAGTTGTACCGCCGTCAGTCCGACGGCGCTGCGACGCAGCTTGCGCGCGCCGCCGGTGGTATCCGTCACCGTGAAGTGACCTGGGCTCACGATGGGAGACGTCGATGCCAATCGTCGACTGAGCAGCATTCGGAATGCGATCAACGCCAAGCCGAAGGCGATCACGAGCGCCGCCGACAGGGCGATGCTTGTCCTGCTGGACGGGAGCGGCCGGGCACTGCTGTCACCCTCGGGGGCGATTCGGGCCACGTTCGAAATGATGCCGGCAACTGCAGCCCGGGTGGCAGGATCTTGACGGTCGGCGATTGTCGAGAACGTAAACCGACCGCGCCGGAAGATAGCCCCGAACTCACCCTCTCTGGAGCCGGTGCCCTCCCAGGCAATAGCCCCGGCGATCACCCCGGTGACGCCGTCGAGGGTCGTGCGTCGCATCTCACCGAGCGGCATCGAACCCAACGCCGCCCCCGCGAAGCGCTCGTACGGGTATCGGGTGGCGTCAACGCCGACGAGCACCTCGCCATCCGTGGTGGCCCACAGCTGCACGGCCGACACGGTATTGCGGCTGAGGAAGTCGATCAGTCGGGGGTTGGCGCCAATGTCATCGCTGAGGTCCTCGTTGCCACCGAACTGGCTCAGCAGTGTGAACGAACCTGTCATCGACTCAGCCGTCGGCAGGTAGGCCACCAATTCGGCCGGTACTTCCGGTGCCGGCATTGGCGTGATCGGTCCACCCGACGCGGCGATTTGACGAGTGGCGAGGCGAGTGAGGAAGTCGACCGGATCCCACGTGGCACCGACATCGGTCTGCAACGTGGCGATGAAAATCGCTTCCGTCGAGGGGAAGATCATGCTGGTCGCCTGGAAGCCGCCCGGCTCACCGAGATGAAACGCAGCTGCACCAGGTATCGACGGCACGGCGACCTCCGGGAAGTCCGTTCCGACGGAGGCAACGTACGCGTCGATGAGCGTCACCGGCGACATCCCCTTGGGCAGCACCGATCCCTGCATGGTCAACTCGCCGAGCGGGTGGCGATATGTCCGCTGCTGACCACCGAACCCCGTGGCCTCCGGCGGGTCGGCGACGAAGCCCTCCCCGACATCTCCAAGCAGCACCACGTCACCCGATGCTGCATGAGCGATGCCAATCGCTCCGATCACGACCAGCGCGTCGAGATACACGAATACTCCGAGCACTGCTCCGAGCACTGCTCCGATGGAGCGACGACGCACCCTTCGATGGCGCTGCACAAATCGCCGGCTCCCGAGGTCGCTGACCAGCAACGGCCGTGGATCACACGCATCAACGAGCCGGGCCAACTCGCCCTACCAGGAAGCCAACGCGTTGCGGGAGTCGGACATGTGTCTGACTTTAGACACCATCATCTACTCGATTTACTGCACCGTCTCTTCAGACCTGCGCAACCCACCGTGCCGTCTTCATCGCGAGTACAGCTCAACGAGATCAACCAGGACGAGGTCGTTGCGTTGGTCACGTTGGTGCAGCGTGTCGGAATCGAAACCCACGGCCGAGAAGAGGATGAGCTTGATGTCGGTAACCGCAAAGTGGTTCGACTTGGTTGCCCGAACAAGATCACGAATCTGTTCGAGCCGATCGACATCGGCCATCGTCCGTGGCGCGGAAGTGAACTTCGCCTCGCCGATCGCGAGCACTCGTTGTTGTTCACCGTGTCCGCTCGCGATGGCGACCACGTCAAGCCGCCGCTTCTGACGCTGCTTGGCGTCGCTCAAGACCGCCGGTGCCACCCGGCTTGGGACACCGCCGAGCACCTGATCATCGGCAAATCGTCGGGTCCATTCCCGGCAAAGATGTTCGAAATGGGGCCCGAAAATGCCTGCCGACATCGCGGCCTGTCGCTCGACCCAGACCTCGCGCCACCGATGCTGTTCGAGCCGATCAACCGACGGACGGGTGACCAACTGACAGAACCGAACCAGTGGATCGACCAGCCGATAGATCGGACGCTGATCCCGCAACGCGTCGTCGAGCGATTCCAGAAAGCCTGCCCGCTCCAGCCCGCTCAGCGCGTGATGCAGGCTGCGAGCATCACGTCCGAGCGCGGCCGCCAGGCTCGTCGCAGTCGTCGCCCCATGCGCGATTGCCCGCAGGATCGACAGGTAGTGGGCGCGGTCCGTGAATGTGGCTTCTTCTCGTAGCAAGTAGTCGTCCTCGGAGAACAGAACATGTGCAGGATTGAGCGGCCCCGCCGCCAACCATTCGGCCAAGTCGTCGGCGTGATCCGGCCGCCGACCGTCCATCAGCTCGCGGTAACCCGGAGCCCCGCCGACGATCGCGTCGATAGCGAATGCGATCCGCTCATCGGAGGCACGCCAGAACTCGGCCGAGGTTCGATAGTCGAAGGGCGACATCGTCAGATCGAGCGTGGCGCGGCCATGCAGCGGGCTCCCACCGCTGAGCACCGTCGACATGACCGACAGCGACGAGCCACAGAGCACCATTCGGTGGCGCTCACCAATCTGGCGCCATTCGTCGACGAGCAATTGGACAATCGAGAGTAACTCCGGGGCGCTTCTCAGGAGATACGGGAACTCGTCAAGGATGAGGAACTGAGAATCACCGTGGAATGCCGCTCGCAGGGCCTGCTCCCAGTCGTCGAACCGGGGTGGTGCCGGCCACCTATTCCGTTCCGCCACCGCACGAGCGAAACGATCCAACGACGACCGCCGATCGACCTCGATGGCCTGGTGGTAGAACGCATTGTGACTGGCCGCCAGCTCCCGCAACAGAAACGATTTACCGTGTCGGCGTCGCCCCGACACCACACCGAGCCCTCTCCCATCGGCGAACCGTTCCAGCTCCTGCCATTCCCAGTCTCGATCGAACACCCTGTCTGGCTTCAACATATACATAACTTTACTTAGACAAACTCTACTTGTCATTCCCACCCCCAGCCAGGCGTCGAACCGGCGACGCGACCCGAACCGAGGTAGCGTCGCCGGGCTATGCAATGGACGATCCACGGCGAACGAGTCATCTACGACAGCCAGTGGCTCCGCCTCGCACTGACCGATATCGAGATTCCGGGCGGGCTTCGCTTCGAGCATCATGTGATTCGGGCGACGGCGCACGCCGCGGGCACGGTGATCACCGATGCTGAGCGCGGGGTGCTGCTGTTGTGGCGGCACCGGTTTACCACCGACACCTGGGGTTGGGAAGTGCCGGCCGGCCGAATCGACGAAGGGGAAACTCCCGAAATCGCCGCGGCTCGCGAGGCATACGAGGAGACCGGCTGGCAGGTCGGCCCGGTCACCCCGTTGTTCAGCTACAACCCGTACAACGGAGTCAGCGATGCGATCTTCCACATCTTCACCGCCACCGATGCCGTCTATGTAGGTGATCCGCCCGACGCCAGCGAATCGGAGCGAGTCGAATGGGTCCCGTGGCCGAAGCTACGGACCGAGATCGCCGAGCGTCGAGTGCTCGACGGCCTCTCGCTCACCGCGTTGCTCTGGGTGCTGGCGCTCAATCCGGCCTGAGGTTCAGCCGGCTGGCTGATAGGCCGGCGGTGCAGCCGGGCGAATCAAGGTTCCGGCCAGCATGAGCTTGAGCATCTCGACGGCTCGGGAGTGCCGTTCGTTGTCACCGATCAGGTTCGAGAACCGAACGAGGCCATTGAGTACCGAGCCGAGCATGTCTTCCACCGGGCGCAGTTGATCGGGCAAAATCTCTCCGCTGGCCACGGCATCCTCCACCAATCCCCGGATCAGCTGCACCGTCGCCATACCCCGCGACCGAAAGAGGTGCCGCAGATCGGGATGGTGGAGCACATCGCGCGACACCCCAAAGAGGAAGCCGGCAAGCGACGGGTCTTGCTCGTTCAACTCAACGGCAGCGTCGAGCACCGCGGTCATGCTGTCGAGCAGTCCCACCTTGCCGATCAATGCCTTGGCGAACACGTCGGCGACCTGCGATTGGACCTCTTCGTAGACCTCGACGTACAGCTCGGACTTCGACAAGACGTAATGGTAGATCGCCCCCGGAGTGATGCCCACGCTGGCGGCGATGTCCTTGTTGGTGGTCGCCCCGTAGCCCTTCAAGGCGAAGATCGCCCGGGCCTCGCGCACCAGTCGCTGCCGGGTTTCGGCCGAGTCGGCATCCTTCGGACGGCCGAGCCGCTTACCTGCTGGAGGGGCCACTACTGACCAGCCTCGCGCTTGGGACCCGGGTCGACGGGGATTCCGAACTTCACCCGGTTGTGAGCATGGGCGAGGTGTTGGATGGAGAATGCGGAGCGCAACGCCGTCCACTGACCCTGCGCCTCCAGCGTCTGGTTGACACTCTCCTTGGCGAGTTTCAACGCGAACGACGGCTTCGTAGCGACCCGCCGGGCCATCGCCATCACGTAGTCCCGCAATTCGGCGGCGGGCACGACGTGGTTGACCATCCCGAGCTTCTCGGCCTGGGCGGCGGTCACCCAATCGCCGGTGAACAGCAGCTCCTTGGCCATCCGCGCCCCGAACTCCCACGGGTGAGCAAAGTACTCGACCCCGTTGACCCCCATGCCGACCACCGGATCGGAAAACAGGGCGTTATCAGCGGCGATGATCACATCGGCGACCCACAACAACATCAACCCACCGGCGATCGTCTTGCCCTGGGCGGCGGCGAGCAATGGCTTGGGCAGGTTGCGCCACCGCCAGCACATCTGGAAGTAGACCTCGTCCTCCCAGGCCATCTGGCCTTCCTGACCGTCGCGCCCGAACCCGCCGTTGGGAGTGACCAGATCGAAGTCGCGCATCGACTCGGTGTCGCGCATGTCGTGACCCGACGAGAAGTGCGGGCCGTCGGCCTGCAGCACGATCACCTTCACGTCGCTGCGCCGGGCGGCGTCGTCGAAACAGGCGTTCATCTCGTAGGTCATGCGCTTGTTCTGCGCGTTGCGGCTCTCGGGGCGATCGAGGGTGACGACAGCAATTCCGCCATCGCCCGCATCAACCACCTCGTAGTGGATCGTTTGTAAAGCCGTGAGATCTATCCGCTTATGTTTCCCCAGTTGTGCGGTAATCGCCGTACTGAGCGTCCCTTGCGGACAAGGTCTCGGTGACTCCATCCTTCGAGAAGCGGGCGAAATACTCTCGTGAGCTGCGTTGATGGAACCCGAGGGCGTTGATGTCGGCCGTGGCTCGCAGCCCGTCTCGCATCCCCATCGACTCCATCGCCCGGTGGACGACCCGCTTGTTCAATGCCTGCAGGTCGGGCGGAATCTTGGCGACCCGCTCGGCAACTTGCCGGACTTCGTCGTCCAACGAGGAGGCCGGGAACGAGCGGTTGGCGAACCCGGCCGACGGGAAGGGAGGTCAGGACCTTGCTCACAGGACGTCCTTTGCAGAGAGGGTGTTGGCAGCGGTGTGGTGCGGGTCGTTGGCCAGGTCGAGGAAG
>JANNNL010000499.1:0-4441 GCA_031398525.1 Actinomycetes bacterium
TCAAAAATGAAAAAGGATGGGTCGACGCGCCAATAAGCGCGTCGACCCACCAAACAGCAGCTACTCAGGCCTTCGAGTCGGGCCGCTTCGGGTCGAAGAACATCCCGAGCACCGCCCCGTAGACCCAATGCCACAGCAACACGGCTACCGGCAGCTTCCAGTTGTCGTTGTTGTTCCCGAAGTTGTTGGCGCCAAAGCTAAAGAAGCCGAAACCCTGCCTGGGCGCGTAGACGTATGGGAAGAGGAAGCCCAGGCTGACGATCGACTGCGTCGTCCCGAACACGAGGCCCTTCTGCACGCTCTTCATCTTCGGGAAGAACGTCGGCAGCTTCTTGTACGCCAAGAAGGCAAACATCAAGGCGAAGACGATGCCGTTGACCATGTGAATCGACTGGCCCAGGAACCAGCTGCCAACGTTGCTGAAGTCGCTCGTCCCATCGGCATTGAAGGTCACCGATGCCGGTGAGAACAGCAGACCGTTGTACGCCGGGAACGGCAACGACGGCAATCCAATGCCGGGTCCGTAGTACCCCCAGATCGTGCCGATCTGAGTGGCGACGAATCCGGCGAGTAGCGCTCCCTTGACTGGGTTGCGATACACCCAGTTCTGGTAGCGATCGTCGACGTCGAGCGCGTTTTCTATTTCCCCAGTGACCATTTCAACCCCCCGGTTGTGCGTGACGGACGTCACGCAATGCCGAAGGTATAGCACCCCAACCAGTGTGGTACTCATTTTCCCCAGGCCCGGGTCGTCACGGCTCGAACATCACGTCCCCCCGACGTAGGCGGACGGCGGTACGCGAGATCATCGACAACTCGCGACGGGTCGGAGTCTGGGCAGCGAGGAAGCGGGCGGCACCTACCAAGACCAGGGCAGATTCGACCGAACCCGCCGGCCAGGCAAGGGCTTGGCGAACCCCGGCTTCGAGGGACTGATACCAGTGGAATCCAGCATCCTCGTGCAGCAACGCCCGCCCGAGGTGAGCGATCAATTCGGCTCGCGATCCGCCCCCGGTGAGAAACCCCCATGCCGCGTTGGCCGCGTCGTCGACCGCGCCCTGCCGGTCCCAGCAGGCGTCGAGATCGGCGAGGATCGCCGATTCCGCGGTTGGCAACCGGGCCGCGGGGACATTGAGAAAGCGGTCGAGATACACCCGCATCGCACCGTGCACGACGCCCCGTAGCACCTCTTGCGATGGTTGCCGTACGATCGCCTGGTGCACGGCGTTGGCGAAAGTGAACGTGTGGTGGACGGTGTCCCAATCCCCCGGGTCGTTGTTCAGATGGAACCGGACGAGCCGCAGCGACGCGGCATACGCCACGGCCCGCGCCAACTCCTCGGCCGTCGCCCCGGCGGTGGCCGCGGTGACCAGTGACCCGGCGACAAGGTCGGGTTCTTCGGCGAGCAACGACCAACCGAGCGCACCCACGTCGACGTGACCACCCTCGCTGGCGCCGTCGGTTGCGGTCGCCAGGCGGGCAACGGTCGCAGCAGTCAGTGTCACCAGATCGTGCGGGTGGTGCCACTCACTGGTTTCCTCCGATCGTTGAGCCCCACAGGTCTGGCTCACTAACGACGTAAGCATCGGGACCGCAGCGAGGCCGACATGGGCCACGGCTTCGAACGCCTTGTTGGTGAAGTCCAGGCTGTGGCCACCGTCGATGTAGACGTGATCGGTCAGCGTGGCAAACATCGCCGCCTCGACGGTTGACATATCACCGGCCAGCACGGCAGTGGCCAGCGAACGCTCGGCCCCGTCGGTCGAGCGCGTCTCGACGAAACTGCGGTACCAACCCATCAGCCTCGACACCGACTGGCCAGCCGCGTCGAGCGCAGGTTGAGCGAATCGCGGCGCGTGACCACCCACATCACCGGCCAAAAAAACCACTGCGTGTACCATCGCCAACGGCCGGTCGGTGACATCGAGATGGGGAACCAGGTTGGCCATACAGGTCAGCACGGTCATCCCACTCCCCCAACCATCCGCCCGGTAACGGTCACCGAACTCGTACGCCACCCTCAGGATTCGTTGCTCACCATCCTCGATTTCCATCAGCGCATGTACCGATTTGGCAATCACCAGCGTCAACTGACGCTCAAGGCCGTCACGCAGACGACGCTCCCATCGGTCCCCCAGGTTGTCGACGAGTCGCGGCCGAACCATCACGTCGGCCCCATCGACGATCACCTCGAAGCCAGCGGCGTCGTCGGCCCATGGATCTAGAGCACACCCGCTGACCAGGTCAAATCGGGCGTGATGCCAGTGACAGGTGATCATCCCCTCCTGCACGGTGCCGCGGTGGAGCGGAAATCCCAGGTGCGGACAGCGGTCCTCGATGGCGTAGGCCTCCACCCCATCCCAGACCACCAAGACCGGCAACGAACCGACCTTGCCAATCAGGCGGCCGGCGGCGTGGAGCTCGGAGAGCGAGCCAAGCCGGCTGAGATCTGTCGTAGGTATCGTCACGGCACGCAACCTTTCCACAAGCAATGTCTTTGGATATTCAGGTTCTACTCGCTGAACTCGAAATGGTCAAGGAGACACTTCGGAAATTCGATATCGTGCCGGGATGGCCGAACTCACCGATGCCAAACGCCGCATCATCGAGCGGCTCAAGCGCGTGGAGCATGCCACTGCGCCCCAACTCGCTGCCGAGTTCGGCCTCACCGATACCGCCATCCGTCAACATCTCGATGCACTGGCCGACTCAGGGCTCGTCGAGCGGACCACCGCGCCAACCCATGGCCGCGGCCGACCCCCGGTGATCTGGCGACTCAGGCCGCTCGCTGCCAATCTGTTTCCCGACCGCCATGCCGACCTGACGGTTGAGTTGATCGCTTCGATCCGCGAAGCCCTCGGCGAGGATGCCCTCGACCAAGTCATCGCCACCCGCACCGAGCATCAGCTCGCCGCGTATCATCGCTCGCTCGCCGACACGCCGACCGATGCCGTCGCCGTGAGGGTTCGCCGCCTGGCCGATCTGCGCACCGCCGAGGGATACGTAGCTGAGGCGGTCGAACAGCCCAACGGCGACGTCCTGCTGGTTGAACATCACTGCCCGATCTGCGATGCGGCAAGCACGTGTCAGGGATTCTGCGCAGCCGAGTTGCAACTTTTCCAAGGCGTCCTCGGGTCGGGCTTCACGGTGCAGCGGGAGCAACATCTACTCAGTGGCGACACCCGGTGTGCGTATCGCATTTCGGCGCGATAACCCGCTCGGAAGCGGCGGACCGACCGGCTAGCGTCCGCCTCAATGGGGGCCTACTTTGCGGTGGCGCGACACTCGTTTCGGAGACAGTCGACGTACCGAGCCGCCGCTGCGGCGGGGATCTTTACCAACAGCATCTTCGGCATCGTGAACGCCGCCATTTTGCTCGCCGCCTTCCGCGAGCGAACGAACATCAACGGAATCATCGCCGCCGAGGCCGTGACGATGACCTTCTTCGCCCAAGCGATGCTGATGGTGATCCGCGCTTTCGGCTGGAACGACATCTCCGACCGAGTCCGCACCGGCGAGATCGCCACCGATCTGCAACGCCCCCTCGACGTGTCGGGTTACTGGGGTTCGGTGTTTCTCGGCCAAAGCAGCTTCGCCCTGTTGTTCCGCGGCTTTCCGCCGTTCATCGTCGGCTTGCTGGTGTTCGACATGATCGTTCCGACCAACCCCGTCGTGTGGATGACGACGACCGCGACGATCGTTGGCGCGACGATCGTTGCCTCGCGTTGGTGGTTCCTGATCAGTCTCGGATCGTTCTGGCTGAGCGGCGACACGCGGGGCATCATCCAACTCGGCTCGACGGTGCAACTCCTCGGCTCCGGGGCGATCATCCCGTTGCAGTTCTTCCCGGGCGCGATCGGCTCGGTGTTACGCGCCAGCCCGTTCGCGGTGATGTCCCAGCTTCCCGCGGAAGTTTTTCTCGAACGGCAATCGGCGCTTGGCGTGCTGGCGGCCCAGGCGGTCTGGGCGCTCGCGCTCCACGGATTGGGCCTGGTCGGTTGGCGCCTCTGCGCCCGCAAGTTGGTGATCGACGGTGGCTGAACTCATCCACGAGATACGGCTCTACCTGCGCTTCGTTCGCGCCAAAGCTCGCGGGGAGCTCCAGTACCGCGCCGCGTTTGTGTCGTTCGTCATCGCCCAGACGGTGATCACATTCCTCGATGCGGTGGTCGTGTTCGCGCTCTTCAGCAAGGTTGACCAGCTCGGCGGATGGGACCGCAGCCAGGTGCTGTTTCTTTACGCCGCCTCGGTGCTCTCGTTCGGGCTGGCCGACTTCACGTTCGGCGCCGTCGAGTATGCCGCACCGACGGTGATCGACGGCTCGTTCGATGGGCTGCTCGTTCGGCCGGCCGGGGTGATGACACAGTTACTCGGCCAGTTCTTCGCCCTGCGCCGACTCGGGCGGATCGTCCAAGCCTCCCTCGTGATGATTGGCGTGCTG
>JANNNL010000199.1:0-12364 GCA_031398525.1 Actinomycetes bacterium
CGGATCGAGCGAGGACGCCGAGGAGAACGCCGAAGTTCCGGTGCAGGCCCGCCGTGAGTGGACCACCGACCAGGTGATCGCCGAGTACGCCGAATGGTCGGCCAAAGGCGTCGCCGCGTTGACCGCGCTGCAGGACCCGCCGATGGCCGATGCCGTCGTACCCCTCGGCAACTTGGGAGCGCACCCGCTGCACATCCTCGCCAACGCCATCGTGTTCGACCATTACTGCCATCTGCGTCACGACATCGGCTTTGCTCTGCCCCGCGCCGCAGGCTTGCCGCACGACGAGGCTCCGCTGGTTGCGACGCTGGAATGGATGCTCGCCGGTGTGCCCCAGATGTGCGCGCCCGCGTTAGCCGGGGTCGAGCCGGTCGCGGTGAACCTGGAGTTTTCCGGGCCCGGCGGCGGGTCGTACGTGCTCGCGCCGTCGGAGCCCGGCGAACCGTGGACGGTGACTCCGGGTTCTGACGCGGGCGCGGCGACCGTGACCACGTCGGTTCACGACTTCATCTCGTGGGGCACCAAGCGCGCCGACTGGCGCACGATGACCATCGCCGACAACCTGACGCCCGCCGCGGCCGCCGTGATCGACGCCCTCAACGTCATCTGAATTGCCGGAGCCGACTCGGTGGAGTTGGCAAAACACGAACTACAAGGTCGGCAAACTCGGGTACAAGGTCGGCAAAACACGATTACAGCGTCAAGACCGGACTGGCGTCCGACGCCGGAATTCACCCTGACACGGTCGGGAACTATGTCGAACTGCTCCGCAACCTCATGGTGCTCCACGAGGTGCCGGCGTGGGCCACGAGTGCCACGATGAAGGCCAAACGGCATCCCAAGCGATACGCAGTGGATACCGGGCTGGCGACGACGGTCCTCGGCACCGATGAGGCCGCGTTGGCGGATGTTCGTTCGCCACTCTTCGGGTCGCTGCTCGAAACCTTTGTCGTCAACGAGTTGGCAAAACAACGAACATGGAGCGTCACCGACGTCCGACTCCACCACTACCGCGATCGCGATGGTGGCGAGGTCGATGTGCTCCTTACCGGCCCGGGTGACCGAATCGTGGGGATCGAAGTCAAGTCGTCGTCGGTAGTGTCGACGCACGATGCGCGTCATCTGGCCAAGCTTCGTGATCGGGTCGGTGACCGCTTCATCCACGGATATGTGCTTCACCTCGGAAGCCGCGTGAGCGGTTTAGGGGAACGGCTTACTGCCCTTCCGTTGGGTGCGCTGGGGCGTGACTGATCGTGAACTTTTCTGCTAGCGCGACGGAATCGACGGGGTGGCTACGTTGACCCCTGGTGCAGGGCGCATGGGACGTCTCAACCAAGGAGGGCTTCCTGCCTGGTATGGGCCGGGCTGAACAGGCCTGGATTCTCAGCGGTTGCCGAGTGGTGTGGGTGGTTAGCCTGGCCGGGTGATTCCTGCCCGCTTTGCCCCGGTCCTCGACGAGCTTGCCCCGTTGGCCCAGCGGTTTGGCGCGGCTGGGTTTCGGTTGTACCTGGTCGGTGGGACAGTGCGCGACCTGCTGTTGGGTAAGGACGACGTGTCGGATTTCGATGCGACCACCGATGCCCGCCCGCCCGAGATCAAGAAGTTGCTCCACGGCTGGGCCGACGCGATCTGGACGCAGGGCGAGAAGTTCGGCACGATCGGGGCCAAGAAGGGTGGGCGGATCTACGAGATCACCACCCATCGCGCCGAGGCGTACCACGAGGATTCACGAAAGCCCGACGTCACCTTCGCCGACGCGATCGACGCCGACCTCTCTCGTCGCGACTTCACCGTCAACGCGATGGCACTCGAGCTGACCAGCGAAAACCCGACGTTGGTTGACCCGTTTGGCGGCGCCGCCGACCTGATGGCGCGGGTGCTCAAGACCCCACTCGCCCCCGAGGTCAGCTTCTCCGACGACCCGCTACGTATGCTGCGCGCCGCCCGGTTCATCGCCGCCCACGGGTTTGAGCCGACCGCGGAACTGGTCGCCGCCGTGCGCGAGATGCATGGTCGTCTGGAGATCGTCTCGTCCGAACGGATCCGCGACGAACTCGACAAGATGATGGTGCTTGACCGGCCGGCGGCCGGGTTGTGGTTCTGCGTCGACACCGGTTTGGCCGACGACTTCCTCCCCGAGTTGCCGCAGATGAAGCTTGAACAAGACCCGATCCATCGTCACAAAGACGTGCTCGCCCACACGATCGCCGTCGTCGAGAACGTCCGTCCCGACGCCAAGCCCGACTTCGACTTCCGCCTGACCCGGCTCGCCGCGCTATTCCACGACGTCGGCAAACCCAAGACCCGCGGCTACCGCAAGGGCAAGGGCGTCACGTTCCACCATCACGACGTGGTCGGGGCGCGGATGACCCGCGAGCGTATGCAGGCCCTGCGGTACTCCAACGACGACGTTGCCGCGGTCTCCGAACTGGTCGACCTGCACCTGCGTTTCCACACCTACAAGATGGGCTGGACCGACTCGGCCGTGCGCCGTTACGTCCGCGACGCCGGTGACTACCTCGCCGAGTTGAACGTGCTCACCCGTTGTGATTGCACCACGCGCAATGAGCGCAAGGCCGCTCAGCTCTCGGCGCGGATGGACGAGTTGGAGTTACGCATCGTCGAACTCGCCGCCGAGGAAGAACTGAAGTCGATGCGGCCCGAGCTTGACGGCCGCGCCGTGATGGAGCATCTGGGGATTGTCCCCGGACCGATGGTCGGCAAGGCAATGAACTTCCTCCTCGAACTGCGGCTTGAGGAAGGCATGCTCGGCGACGACGAGATCCTCCGTCGCCTTGACGCCTGGTGGGCCGAAACCCAACCGGGCTGACGCGCTATACGCCCGACTTGCGGGCCCGCATGACCAAGACGGCGGGCACCATCGCGTTGAGTTGACCGACTGGATACAGCTCCTGGACCACATCGACCCGGAAGTTGGCCCGCTGGAACGACATGAACAGGTCGCTCAACGTCCTGCTCGGGGCCTGACCGTAGGGTCGACGGAAGGTGACCTCGGCCCCGTCGAGCATCGTGGCGATCGGGTGGGTGAGGGTGACGACGAAGGCCGATTCGGGCTTGAGTACGCGATGAACCTGACGAAGCACGCGGGCCAGATCGTCGACACCATCGAGGCTGCCAACGGCGATGACCAGGTCGACCGACGCGCTGGTGGCGAAGCCCAAGTCGGCAAGGTCACCCTGGTGAAACTCGATGCGGACACCCTCGGCCTCGGCGGCCCGGCGGCCGGCGGCGACCTTCTCGACTGATACATCGACGGCGATCGACCGGGCCCCCATGCGAGCCAAGGCCAAGGCGTTGACCTCGGGCGACAGACCGAGTTCGATCACCCGCTTCCCGTTGACGTCCCCACACAACCGCAACTCGCCATCGTGAGGAACCCGGGGTCCGTAGGAAACATGCAGCGCCACGACCTCAAGTCTCGTCGCTGCCACCACGGGAATGCGGGATCATCCGCCACCAAACGCCAATTTGGCGTGCCATGGCGCGGTAGTCGCTACTGCGCTCCCCGAATCGGGTGGATTTCACTCAGACTCCAATTTCGAGCGGGGTGGCGCTTGGCGCGCTGCTCCGCTCCCCGAAGAGCGGTTTGGGCACCGAGGTCCGCCCGTTGCTCAGAGCTTGAGGTCCGCCGCCGTTCACGTTCTCGGGACCTTGGGATAGCGTGACCGATCGATGACGTTCAACGCTGGAGCACTGCGCGGAGCCATGGGTTCACGCGGCGGCGTGGTCGATCATCGGTTTGCCCGGCGGGCGTTGATCAACGAGTATCGCCGCGGCCGGCTGCGCCAAGACCAGGTGTGCGACGCCCATCCCGAACTCGTTCGTGCCGCCGTCAGTTTCGGCGATGTCACTGGCGTGACCTGCCCGATCTGTGAGGCCGACAAACTGGTGTTGGTCACCTACGTGTTCGGTTCGCGCCTGCCGTCACACGGCCGGGTCATCTCGACGAAGGCCGAGTTGACCAAGTTGAACCAGCGGGCCGACGACCTCGCCGCCTACATCGTCGAATGCTGCCGAACATGCCGCTGGCATCATTTGCTGCGTATGGCACCGATCGGCGGCCGCAAGCCGCGGACCCGTCGCGCCGCCGAGGGTTAGCTCTCGCATCGCAGCGGTTGTTTGGCCCCAAATGACCACGTTGAACCGGACCGCGAGATAGGCGTAGTGTTCCGCTCAGTCGGTACTCCGTATACGGAACACCGAGTGGGGACAAACACCTGGGGGTCATATGTCAGATACCGCTACGGCGAGCCAACTTCGGCGACGCCTTTCTCTTTCCGATGTCATCGCCCAATCGGTGACCGTCATCGCGCCGGCTATGGCCGGCGCGTTCGTCACCTACCTAGCGGCGACCAAGGCAGGCGGCGCAACGCCCCTCGCCTTCGTGTTGGGCACGTTGGGTGCGCTCGCCGTTGGGTCGGTGGTCTCGGAGTTCGGCAAGACCATGCCATCGGCCGGGTCGCTGTATACCTACACGACCGCCGGCTTGTCGAAGACCGCCGGCTTCGTCGTCGGCTGGATGTACAGCCTGGCCTTCATCATCCTCGCCGGTGCCGTACTTGCCGGCTTCGGGTTCATCCTGTCGTTGTTCATTCAGACAGCGACAGAGTCGCAGACGTTCGTGCCGTGGTGGATCTTCTTCATCCTCGGCCTGATTTTCGTGGCGGCGATGAGCATGTTCGACGTCAAGCTGTCGACCCGCACCCAACTCCTGTTGACGATCGTCAGCGTCATCCTGATGGTGATTGCCGCGATCTACGTGATCGGCAAGGGCTCACCAGCCGATTCGGTACAGCCTGGCAAGAAGCTGGACCTCGGTTCGCTCTGGCCGAGCAGCTCCGGCGTGGGTTGGGGTGGAGTCATCGTTGGCTTCTCGTTCGCCATGCTGTCGTTCACCGGTTTCGAGGCCGGAGCGGTGCTGGCCGAGGAGACAGAGAATCCGAAGCACAACATTCCTCGTGCGGTCATCGGGTCGGTACTGATCGCCGGAGTCTTCTACCTCCTCATCACCTACGCGACGTCGCTCGGATTCGGAGTTCGTGAGGCCAAGGACGCGTGGCCGGCCAGCGTTGGTGGACTCGGTGCGGTCCCGGCTGCTGCCGCAAGCAAGTTCATCTCGAGCATCGTGCTGTTCGCTGCGGCCGTTTCGGCCCTCTTGTGCGGACTCGGGGTGCATACTGCCGCCAGCCGCTTCTTGTTCGCGATGGGTCGTGAGAAGGTGCTCCCCGAAGCATTGGGCAAGACTCATGCCAAGTGGAAGACCCCGTGGAACGCGATCATCATCAGTCTCGGCCTGTACGCCGTGTTGGTGTGGGGCCTGCTGCTGCTGACCGGTGACGCTACGGAGGCCGCCCTCGCCGGCGGTGCGACCGACGGGGTCGCCAATCTGCCGTCGACGGTTCGTGGTGGGCTCTACACGTTCAGCTACTGGGCGACGCTGGCAACCCCCGCGGTCATGCTCGCCTACTTGCTGGTGGGCCTCGCCGGTGTTCGCAAGGGTCAGTCCGACGGGAACCAAAAACTGATGATCAAAGGCGTCCTCGCCTCGATCACCGGTGCCTTGGCCGTGTTTGGCAGTCTCTACTACTCGTTCAAGGAAGCCGCCCCCGGCGCTGGCATCCTCGGGGTAATCAAGGCCATTCCGTGGATCACGCTGGTACTCGTAGTGATTGGCGCCGGCATCGCCCAGTACGTCAAGTCGAGTCGTCCGTCGGCTTGGGCCGACATGGGAACCGTCTTCGACGAGGGCTGAGCCGCTGACTCGTTCCGACGCGTTGTCACGGTGCCGACCGTTCCAGGTCGGCATCGTCGCGTTCGAGGGTGAAACTGTGACACACCCCCTTGCGAGACTGGGGGAATGACCAGGGCGAAACGAGTTACACGGGTGTTATTCGGGCATCTGAGCAGGTGGCCGATACACTCGCCCGGTCATATCCACCCTGCCCCAATCGTGGGGCCCCGGTCGAAGGCCGGGTCCGAAGGGAGTTGTTGCTCGTATGCGAGCCTATGAACTCATGGTCATCATCAGTGGTGACCTCGATGAACCGATTGCCCAGGAGTGGGTGAAGACCCTCACCAAGCAGGTTGCCGCCGCCGGCGGCAAGGTGCACGGCAATGCCGATTGGTGGGGCCGTCGTCGCTACGCCTACCCGATCAACAAAAAGGAAGAGGGCTACTACGTAGTCTTCAACGTGCTGGCTCCCGGCTCGGCCCTTGATGAATTCGAGCGTTCGCTCCGTATCGCTGACGACATCGTCCGCCACAAGCTCATGCGCCTGCCCGATCCAGAAGCCGCTCGTCGCGGCATGGCCGGCGCTGCGGCCTAGGCCGCAACGATCCGTACCCACCCAAGGAGGTACATCCCATGGCTGACAACTCTGTCACGCTGGTCGGCAATCTCACCCGCGATCCCGAGCTACGTTTCACCACTGGTGGACGAGCGGTGGCTTCGTTCGGTCTGGCCGTTTCCCGTCGCTACCAAGTCAACGGTGAATGGCAAGAGCAGACCTCGTTCTTCAATGTCGTGGCCTGGGGCCAGCTCGGTGAGAACGCCGCGCAGTCCCTCGGCAAGGGCGCACGGGTGATCATCAACGGTCGCCTTGAGCAGCGTCAATACGAGAACAAAGACGGCGAACAGCGCAACGTGGTCGAAGTCGTTGCCGACGAGGTTGGCCCCAGTCTTCGGTGGGCCACCGCCCAAGTCGAGCGCACTGCCCGCACCAACGACGGTGACGGCACCGGTGGTGGCGGCGGCGGTTACAACCGTGCCCCGTCATCCGGTGGCGGCGGTAACAGCGGTGGTGGTGGCTCCAATCGTGCCCCGTCATCCGGTGGTGGCGGTAACAGCGGTGGTGGCGGGTCCGACTACGCCTACGGCGACGAAGAGCCGTTCTAATTGCTTGAGCTGATAGGCGCCTACCTGTCCAGGTCAAGGCTCCGCGACGGTGCCCATCCGCTCTGGTCTAACTTTTCCGGGCTTCGAGCCCGAAGTTCGTTGAGTACACAACACTGATTTCACAGGAGTCATCCAAATGCCCGGCAAAAAGCCGCCCGTCCGAGGTCGCACCTCGAAGGACGACAAAAAGCGTCCCATGAAGAAGAAGACCTCGATCCTGGTTCAGGAGAAGGTCGAATACGTTGACTACAAGGATGTGAACCTCCTCCAGCGGTTCCTGTCCGACCGGTCCAAGATCCGCGGTCGTCGGGTCAGCGGCAACACCACCCAGCAGCAGCGCGAGATCGCCACGGCGATCAAGAATGCCCGCGAGATGGCGATCATGCCGTACACCAAGCGCGTCTCGACGCAGCGGGCTGCCCGCCCGTCTCCGGCCGCTCAGGCCGTGGCTGCAGCCGAGGCCGCCCAGGGTCCCGATGAGGAAGTCGTCGTGACTCCCGAAGCCGATGGTGAGGAGTGAGCATGCGCGTCATCTTGCGTTCCGACATCTCCGGTCTCGGTAAGCGCGGCGACATCTGTGACGTGAAGGACGGCTACGCCCGCAACTTCCTGTTCCCGGGTTCGTTGGCGATCAAGGCATCTGAGGGGGCGACCAAGCAGGCCACGGCCATGCGTCGCGCTCGTGACCTGCGCGACGCGCAGGATCGCAGCGCCGCCCAGACGGTGGCGACCACCTTGGTCACCAAGATCATCGCCATCGGCGCTCGCACCGGCAGCGAAAACCGCCTGTACGGCTCGGTCACCACCGCCGATATCGCCGATGCAATCGCCGCTCAGACGGGCATTGTCATCGACAAGCGGAAAATCAACGCCGAGGTCATCAAAACCACGGGAACGCACTCCGCCACGATTCGGTTGCATTCCGACGTGGTCTTCCCGGTCACCGTCGAGGTTGCCAGTAACGGAAAATGAGTTGTGCGGGCGTCACTCACCTTGGGTGGCGTCCGTACACCGTTTGTGTGTTGGGGCACTTCTGTCCACAGAAATCGCCTTGTTTCCACAGTCTTCTCCACAGCTTCAAGGGTCTGGTTACCCACAGCCCATATGAGGCAAGGTAGTCACCATGGCTGAGGCGGCATCCGAAGTACGGCGAATTCGACCCCAACAACGGGTCCCACCTCACAACATCAATGCCGAGGAATCGCTACTCGGTGCCTTTTTGTTGTCTCGCGACGCCTTCGAGACGGCGATGGAAATGACTCTCCTGCCGGCGGAGTTCTACAAGCCGGCCCATCAGCACATCTTCGAGGCGATGCGCGCCCTCGCCATCGGCGGCCAGCCGATCGACGCCGTCACCGTTGCCGATGAGCTTCGCCGCTCGGGCCTCCTCGACGAGATCGGCGGCCAGTCGGGCCTCCTCGAACTGCAGGCGGCCACCCCGGCGATTTCGAACGCCGGGCGCTACGCCAAGATCGTGCAAGATACAGCGATGCTTCGGCGCCTTATCGGCGTCGCCGCCGACATTGCCGAGCTTGCGTATGCGGAGCCCGACGATGTCTCCAAGGCACTCGACCAGGCCGAGACGAAGGTCTTCGAAGTTGCCGAGCAGCGGGTCACCGACTCAACCGCTCAACTCAACGTCGTGCTGCGCGACGTGATGGACGACTTGGAAGACATTTACACCCGCGGCGACACCGTGACCGGGGTGGCGACCGGGTTCACCGATCTCGACGAGTTGCTCACCGGCCTGCACCCGTCGCAGTTGATTATCGTCGGTGCCCGCCCCTCAATGGGCAAAACGGCGCTGGCCTTGAGCATTGCCTCGAATGTCGCCAAGCAGCAATCCGAGGTTGGCACGAACCTCCCGGTGGTGTTCTTCTCGTTGGAAATGGGCCACAAAGAACTGGCCCAACGCATCTTGGCGTCCGAGGCTCGCGTCGACTCACAAAAACTACGCACCGGCCGCCTCGATCAGTCCGATTGGACCAAGATCGGCAACGCGCTCGGTCGCCTGGAAGTCCCGCTGTTCATCGACGAGAACCCGAACATCACGGTGATGGAAATCCGCGCCAAAGCCCGTCGGCTCAAGGCGCGCTACGGCGGGCTGGCGTTGATCCTTATCGACTACCTCCAGCTGATGTCGGGCACCGGGGCCGAGAACCGTCAGTTGGAAATCTCCGAGATCAGCCGAAACCTGAAGATCTTGGCTCGCGAGTTGGAGGTGCCGGTGATGGCGCTCTCGCAGCTGTCCCGAAACCTCGAGGCCCGCGCCGACAAGCGGCCCATGCTCGCCGACCTGCGTGAATCGGGTGCCATCGAGCAGGACGCCGATGTCGTCATGTTCGTGTATCGCGACGAGGTCTACAACCCCGACTCACCCGATCGTGGCTCGGCCGAGATCATCGTCTCCAAGCACCGAAGCGGCCCCATCGGCACCCGGCGTCTCGTCTTCCTCGGCGCCTACACCCGCTTCGAAAACGCAGCCCGCGGCCTGTAATCGCCGCCACCGCGTGAGCGGGAAGCGCCGCCAGGCGTAGCGAACACGCGGCGCGAGTAGGAAGCGCCAGCGGACGACGAACCCGCCACTAGCGGGGCTCCCAAACCTTGGCTGAGAAGTCCTTTTCCAGCTCGGGGTTCGCATCGGCCAGTAGTTCGTGGGCGTGGGCGATCTCGGCGGATGTGAAGTCGCGTACCGAGTGGCAGAACTCGACCATGTTGCCGCTGGGGTCGCGGATGTAGATCGAGATACAGAACTCATGATCGACCTCGAGCACATGGAACCCGCAGTCTTGCCACCGTTGCCGGTGACGATCGAGATCGGCGCGGGTCGGGGCATCGAAGGCGATGTGATTGACCCACCACGGCAGCCCGGCCGACTTGTTGATGTCGACAGGGAACTCGCTGCCGATGAGATCATCGTGGATCTCCCAGAACGCGATCATCCCGGCATAGTTCGTCAGCCCGGTCGAGTAGAAGAAGTGCTTCGACCAGCCACCATGGTCGCCCGGCGTCGGTGCGGTGACCACCTTGAGCAGCTCGAACCCCATTACTCGGGTGTAGAAGTCGTGGGTCGCAGTGGTGTCACGGGTGGCAAGTGCAACGTGGTGGAAGCCCATTTCTCCAGTGTTCCACGCGTTGAGCGGGCCCGACGCCGCGGAGCGCTCTACGATCCTGCATGTGCTCTTCGGCGACAACCTGTTGGTCCTGCTGCTGCTCGCCCTCGGAGGTGCGCTACTGGCCGGCAATCTGCTCGCCGTCATTCGGCCGCGGCCGAACGAACGTGACGGCGAGCTTGCCCAAGCTCCGGTCAGACGCAGCCTGGTCATGGCCGCGATCGGGTTGATCATCTGCCTGTGGGCGCTCGCCAGTCTGATCAAGAAGGGCTGATGACGGTGTCGGGCGAACCGGTGGTGAGCGAGCGACTCGATCGGCAGTTGACGTTCCTGATCGAAGCCGATCGGTTGAAGCAAGTCGAGCGGATGACCCGAATCACCGATGGGTCTCGACGGGAGAACACGGCCGAACACTCGTGGCACCTTGCCCTGTTCGCCCTGGTTTTGGCCGAGCACTCCGATGAGTCGGTCGACGTGGCCAAGGTGATGATGATGACGCTGCTCCACGACCTCGTCGAGATCGATGCGGGTGACACGTTTGCCTACGACGATGCGGCCTACGAAACGAAAGCCGAGCGTGAACGCCTCGCCGCCGATCGCCTCTTCGGCCTCCTACCCGACGAACAGGTCGGCAGCCTGCGGGCGATGTGGGATGAGTTCGAGGTGGGGGAGTCGGCCGAGGCGCGATTCGCCCAAGCGATCGATCGCCTGCAGCCCGTTCTCCTCAACCATCACCGTGGTGGCGGCCCGTGGATGGAGCACGGCATCACCAAGGAGCGCGTTCTCGCTCGCAACCAACCGATCAGCAACGGTTCAAGTGCCCTGTGGCAGGTTGCTCGACAACGCATTGACGACCTCGACGCCCGCGGTCTGTTTCCACCGCGGCCGGCGGACGATGATCCGGGCGACGATCCGAAGGTTGTGGGCAAGTGAACATTGTTCGACGGATGCTCTCGATCCTGTTGGTTGTCTTGGGGACCGCCGTGGTTGGCCTTGGTGTTGCCATGACGTGGGTGCAACGCAACGTCTTGGACACCAAGGCGGTGACGGCCACCACGACGACGGTGCTGACGGATCCGGGCGTGACCAGGTTGCTCGAGCGCGAGATCACGAACCGGGTGATGAGCTACGTCGTCGACGAGCGATTCCGTCCCAATGTAGATGGAATCGTCAAGAAGACGCTGACCAGTGACACTGCCGTCAATCTGGTTGCTTCGGGGGTTGCGGAGTCCCACCGTTCGCTGGTCGACGGCAACAGCCCGATCGTCGAACTCAACCTACGAGCGTTGGCCGCCGAGGTGCGGGCCACGATCGTGAAAGAGGCCCCGAACCTTGAGGCCTCGCTCCCACCGGTCGATGACGCGTTTCGTTTCACCATCGTGAAACGAAACGAACTGCCCGGATTGTGGCGCTGGGTCGACGACTTCGAGGGCTCGGGGGTGACGCTCCTGGTCCTCGGGGCTGCGTTGGCCGGGCTTGGATTCGTTCTCGGGCCGTCGCGTTGGGCGCTGGCGATTGTCGCCGGAGCGATGGTGCTCGTTGCCGGGTTGGTGACGTTGTCGATCTCGCACCGGGCGTTGCGAGAGGCCAACGCCCAGGTCACCGACCCATTGGCCCGCACGGCGGCGACAGCCATCTTCGATGTCGTGTTTAAAAGCCTCGACGGTCAGGCCCGCACGATGGCCGTGACCGGTGGGTTTGCGGTACTCATCGGCGTGGGTGTCCGTCTGATCCGCCCGGAATACGTCAGAGCCCGCGACACCTGGTGACCAGGCATCGCGGGCTCGGAACCGTGGCGGGTCGAACCTGCAGCTGAAGGTTCAGATGTTGGCTTGCAGGGCCGTGCGGAAGGCGTTGTAGCCGTTCTGGTTGGGGTGGAAGGAGCTGTCCGAGACGTCCCACAACGGCCCGACCCGATCATTGATATAGCGATCGCCCGCCCAGGTACGACAAGCCCCGTGGTTCGAGAACTGGCTGATGACGTTGACAAACTGGATGTTGCGGCCGGTCGCCGAGCGGACGGCGCTGATCGCCCCGGCAATCTCGGTGTTCAACCGGTCGACCTGGGAATCCATCCAACGACCCTCGGCGGTGCTGATGCCCGTGACCCCGAGGCATCCCCAGAAGCTGTCGGGCTGCATGATTCGCGGGTAGCCCCACACTCGCACCGTCGCATTCGGAGCCTTGTTGACGACCTGGGTGTACAGGCTGGTCAGGTTGGCACGAATCGTGCCCAGGTTGTTGATCTGGTTCGACGCGGCGTTGTGGCACGAGCTCTCCCACAGGATGCACGATTCGAGCAGCTTCGGCCACGACTTGCCGCCGGCGGTGCGCA
>JANNNL010000536.1:0-6054 GCA_031398525.1 Actinomycetes bacterium
GCCGGCGTGTACATCGGTGGCTGTTACCCGTGTGATGCGGTGATCGACGACGTGATCAGCGAACACAACGGGCTCGGCTACTCGGGGACCAATTCGGGCGGGAACCTGTTGATCATCAACTCGACATTCCGCAACAATCGCGCCGGCATCGTGCCCAACAGCGGTAGCTACGAGCCTTGCTACCCCGAGCGCGAGACGACGATCGTCGGCAACCTCGTGTACTCAAACAATCAGGGTGACACGCCGGCGATCGATGTGGCTCTGCTGGCGATGGGCAACGGCATCCTCTCGGCGGGTGGCGTGCGGAATTTGATCGATCGCAACCTGGTCTACGACCACGACAAGAGTGGAATCGGCCTGGTGCCGTTCCTTGAGGAAGACCCGAACGATTCCGTCCCGGCTGTCGACACGTGGACCACGCCGTGTGAGACCTTCCGTCAGCAAGCCCCCGTCAAGCCGGAGGGAGCGGTGCTGTGGGACTCGTTGCAGACCACTGTGATTGGCAACGTGCTCTCCGACAATCGAGTTGCCGACCTGCTGGTTGCGTCGGCCGGGGCCGACCCGGCGACCTTTGGACACTGCTTTGGCGACAACACGTTTTCCACGTCGTTGCCGCGGCAGCTCCAGACCCTCGCTCCGTGTGAGGGCACGGGAACCGGGAGCTGGAAGGACGGGGAATACGAGATCCTCGGCTGGCTGGGCGAGGAGCATCCGCCGCCGGTCGACTACCAGACCGCCAATCTGCCCGCGTTGGCCGACCAGCCGAACATGCCGGGAGCGCACACCGACCAGGCACGCCCGGCCACCGACGTCCCATTCGCGGTCGATCTTGCGGCGATCAAGGTGCCGACCAAACCCGCCGCATGATCGGCGGTCGGGCCGCCGCCCTGATGGCGTTGACTCTCATCGCGTGTTCGTCGGACGCGGCGGCAGGCCACGACTCGACGTCGCACGGGGCGGTCGCGCCGGTCGCAACGGTCGACGTTGGCGAGCCCGACGTTGCGTTCGGTGGTCCGCAGGGCAACATTCCTCAGTTCATCGCCGACTGCGCGTTCAGCCACTCGAATCGTGATGACCCGATCGTTGCCCCTGGAGAGCCCGGCGTGGCGCACCTTCATTCGTTCTTCGGGGCGGTTGGGGTCGACGCATCATCGACCGCCGTGTCGTTGCTGGCGAGTGAGACATTCTGCGATCAGCAACTTGACCACTCGTCGTATTGGGCTCCCGCGCTGATCGACCGCGGCGACGTCATCCAACCCGACAAGGTGACGGCGTACTACCGGCCCGGTCCGGGCGTCGACCCGACGACGGTTCAGCCGTATCCACTGGGGCTGAAGATGATCGCCGGCGCCGCCCACGACGGCCCCCGCCCGTCGACCAAGGTGGCCTCGTGGACTTGTGGGGTCAGTCCGCGCAACGAGCCGACCCCGCCGGCTTGTCCGCCAGACAGCGGGCTGCGGATGATCGTGACGTTCCCCGACTGTTGGGATGGCACGAGCCTCGATAGCCCCGATCATCGCTCGCATGTCGTCTACAGCACCGGCGGGACGTGCCCGCCGACCCACTCGGTGGCGATCCCGCAGCTGACGACGACGTTGGCGTATCTGATGACAGGACCGGGGCATGAGCTCTCGCTGTCGTCGGGGAGCGTCGACACGCTGCACGTCGACTTCTTCAATGCCTGGGACGTGAACAAGCTGCGCACCGAGGTGGAGTCATGTCTGCATCGTGAGGTTGTCTGCGGCGTGACGAGTACAAGGACGTGACGCCAGAGCCAGCGTGGGATTGGGACGCAGCCCGAGACGTGTGAGCGAGCGTTACAGCCGCCCGGCGTCGATGACCCGCTGCAGGAACTGCTCGGTGCGTTCATGGGCCGGCTCGCTGAAAATGGTCGACGGCGGACCCGATTCGAGGATGCGTCCGCCGTCGAGGAAGCACACCCGGTCGGCGATCTCGCGGGCGAAGCCCATCTCGTGGGTGGCGAGCAGCATCGTCATGCCCTGTCGCTTCAGGCCGCGGATGACGTCGAGCACCTCACCGACCAACTCGGGGTCGAGGGCGGCGGTGATCTCGTCGAGCAGCATTAACTCGGGCTGCATTGCCAAGGCCCGCACGATCGCCACCCGCTGTTGCTGTCCGCCCGACAACCGGTCGGGGTAGGTGTCGGCCTTGTCGGCCAACCCGAACCGATCAAGCAGTTCCACCGCGGCGGACTGAGCCGCCGAAGGGGCGTGGCCGAGCACCTTGGTCGGGGCGAGTGTGACGTTGCGCAGCACCGTCATGTGGGGGAACAGGTTGTAGCTCTGGAACACCATCCCGATCCGCCGTCGGACCGGGTCGGCGTCGAGCCCGGGCTCGGAGATCTCGGTGCCGTCGAGGTGAATCGAGCCGTCGTCGATCGGTTCGAGCAGATTGACGCAACGCAACAGGGTCGACTTGCCCGAACCCGAAGCGCCAATCAAGCAGATGACCTCGGACTCGGCAACGTCGAGGTTGATGCCGTCGAGCACCCGGCGGCCACCGAACGACTTACTGACATTGGCAATGGCGAGCTTCATCGAACCGCCGTCCCCGACATCATCCGGCGCTCCCGCGACAACAGCCAATCGGTCAGCCGCGTCAACGGAATCGAGATGCACAGGAAGAGAATCGCCGCGGCGACATAGTGGGTGAAGTTGAAGTCCCGGGCGTTCTCGATGCCGGCCTGGCGGAGCACCTCGACCGGGCCGACAATGCTGACCAGCGCGACATCCTTCTGCATCGAGACGAAGTCGTTCATCAATGGGGGCACGACGCGCCGGACGGCTTGCGGCAGCACGATCGATCGCATCGTCTGACCCGCCGACAGGCCGAGCGAGCGGGCCGCGGCGCGCTGCGACTCGTGGATGCTCTCGATACCAGCCCGGAAGACCTCGGCGACGTAGGCCGAGTAGGTCATGATGAGGGCAACCGAGGCCCAGACGATCGACTTGGTGTACCACGCCCTGGTCTGGAACAGCCCGGGGACGCCGAAGCCGATGAGCGTGATCCACAGGATCACCGGTACACCGCGGACGATGTCGGTGTACAATGTCGCCACCAGCCGCAACGGATATAGCGCTGGTGAGCGCACATTTCTGGCCATCGCGATGAGTAGGCCGACGATCAGCACCGACGGTGCACACCACAGGAAGATCTGGACGTCGTACCAAAATCGGGGGAGCAGTTTGGGCAGCGATCGACGCAGCGTCGATACGTCGAAGAAGGCGGTACGGACCTGGTCCCAACCGGGGGACAGGGGAATCAGCACGATCGCCAGGGCGGCGACGAGCACGGTCGAGACGGCGGCGACGAGCGAACTGCGCCGCCGTTGACGGGCCTCGAACAGTTGTCGACGCGTCGGGGCCGACGCGATTGCGTCGGCCCCGGAAGCGTTGAGCATTCGGCTCAGCCGAGTTTGATGACGGGAGCAGCCGAGTAGTCGGCCATCCACTTCGTGGTGATGGTGGCCAGCTCACCGGACTTGGTCAGGTTGGCGAGCGCACCGTTGACGCAGCTGACCAGTGGCGAGTCCTTGGCCAGCAGCAGCCCGAACTGGTCGGAGCCGCTGCCTTCGATCTGGCCGAACAGCTTCGCTCCGGTGAGCTCGACATTGGCCAGGTAGATGGCCGTCGGCAGGTCGGCGACGATGCCGTCGATCTGGTTGCTCTGCAGCGCTTGAACGGCGGCCGAGTTGTCGTCGTAGACCTGAGCAGCCGTCGTCGGCTTGATCGTGTCGGTGACATAGATGAGGCTCGTGGTCTTGGCGGCGACCCCGAGCTTCATCGCCTTGATATCGCCCGACGCCGCGGCCGGGGAGTCGGCGAGGCCGACGACGGCTTGGGCGGCGGTGTAGTACGGGTCGCTGAAGCTGACGACCTTGGCCCGCTCAGGGTTGATCGTGTACTGCTGCAGGTTGAAGTCGAAGTCCTTCGGGCCGGGGGCAATGGCATCGTCGAAGCTGGTGCGCACCCACTTGACGGTCGCGGCGTCGAAGCCCATCTCCCTGGCCACGGCCATGGCGATGGCCGACTCGAAACCTTCTCCCGACTCGGGCTTGGTGTCGTCGATGACGTACGGCGGAAAGGCCGGTTCGCCGGTGGCGATGGTCAGCGTGCCCGTGGTCAGGGTCTTGCCGTCGGCGCAGGCCTTGGGGTCTTCGGCCGCCCCGGACGCGCCGCCCGATTCGCCCCCCGAGCTGGACCCGCAGGCCACCGCTCCCATCATCAACACGCCGCTCAGGGCGACTATCGTCAATCGATTCATGTCATTCCTCCTGGTGTTCACGCAGTGAGGTGAGGCTACTCGGCAGGATTTCTTCCATCCGTGATGGACAGTGAGACGAATCTGTCTTATAGTCTCACCGTGTGCCCGGCCGAGCGCTCCATCCTCGAAGCGACGCAGCGGTGCTGCGAGCGGTGGGGCATTGCCAAGGTCACGGTCGACGACGTTGCCAGCGAGGCCGGGATCTCCCGGGCGACGCTGTATCGAATGTTTCCCGGCGGCCGTGATGTACTGCTTGAAGCGCTGCGGCTTATGGAGTTGGAAGACTTCTTCCTGCGGCTGAGCGGCCACATCGATGGGGCCGACAGCTTGCGGGAGCTGCTCGTGCGTACCGTCGTTCACGCCACTCGCGAACTGCGTGCCGATGACCACCTGGCGATCATGCTGGCCTCGGCCCCCGGCGAGATGATCGGCCAGCTCACCGTCGATGGTTTGCCCCGCATCATCCGGGTTGCCACGTTGTTCATCGCTCCGTTACTCGACCCCTACCTAGGTCGGGGCGAGGCGCTGCGGCTCGTCGATGTGATGTCCCGCCTCGTGATCTCGTACTTCCTCGCCCCGTCTGAGCTGGTCGATCTCTCCGATGTCGAACATGCCACGGAGTTCATCGACGCCTTCATTCTTCCAACCTTTACGACTACCCCGTTCACGACAAACCTTTAGGAGCCAATGATGCCCCCCGACACCACTGCAACCGCCGAGTTCTCGACCACCAACGACATCATCGGTCGCGACGAGATCAACGACATCGAAGCCATCCTCAGCGTGGTCAACCACGACGTCGACGAGGTCGTCCACGCGGTGAAAGACAACGCCGACGCGTTGTTCACCTGGGACTACACCCTCGCCCGCCCCGCCCTGCGCAAGCTGTACGAGAAGGCCAAGACCGGCCAGTGGAACGCCACCACCGACTTGCCGTGGGAGACCGAGGTCGACCAGGAGAAGAACGTCGCAGAGACCCAGGCGCTGATCGGCACGGGCATCGACCCGACGCTCTACATTGGCACCCCGGTCGAGAAATGGGCCGACAAGGAATGGCTGGAGTTCGGTGTCGAGCAGCTCAACTGGACGCTGTCTCAATTCATGCACGGCGAGCAGGGTGCACTGCTGTGTACTGCCAAGATCGTCGAGACCGTGCCGTGGTACGACGCCAAGCTCTACGCCTCGACCCAGGTCGTCGACGAGGCCCGTCACGTCGAAGTGTTCGCCCGGTACCTCGACGAGAAGCTGTCGGGTCACTACCCGATCAATGCTCACCTCAAGATGCTGCTCGATGACATCGTTGCGGACTCCCGCTGGGACATGACCTACCTGGGCATGCAAATCATGGTCGAGGGTCTGGCGTTGGCCGCCTTCGGCTTCCAGCATCAACTGACGACCGAGCCGCTACTGAAGCAACTCCTGCGTTATGTGATGAGCGACGAGGCCCGCCACGTGGCGTTCGGGGTACTCAGCCTCAAAGAGGTCTACGACCAGATGACCGACAAGGAAATGATGGATCGCCAGGAGTTCGCCTTCGAGGCGGCCATTCGCATGCGCGACCGCTTCTTGTCGCAGGAAGTGTGGGACCGGATGGGCATCAACCCGCGCGATGTGCTCCCGCTGGTCCTTGCCGACCCGACCCGGGCGATGTTCCAGCAGATGCTTTTCTCGAAGATCGTCCCGAACTGCAAGAAGCTCGGCCTGCTCGACCGCAACGACGGCTGGCTGCGCCACAAGTTCGAGGAGCTGGGCGTCATCGACTTCGAGCAC
>JANNNL010000555.1:0-16624 GCA_031398525.1 Actinomycetes bacterium
ACAACAACGACGTCGACTTGAACCGCAACTTCGAGGCCGGATGGGAATACATCGCACCCTCCAATCAGCATCGCCAGTACTCGGGCGAAAAGGCCGCTGACCAGCCAGAGACTCAAGCCACTCAGTCGTTCATCGCCTCGATCAAACCGGCCTTGACCATCTGGTATCACCAAGACCTGAACACCATCGGCGGCACGTCGGCGATGGCCAAGAAGTATGCAGAGTTGGCTGGCATGACAACCAGCAACGTCGGGTGCACCACCAAGTGCACCGGCACGGCCGGGGCCTATGTCAAGGCCGCGGTGCCCGGCGGCATCAGCCTGCTCGTCGAGTTGCCAGGTTCGTCGAAGGTGACCGATGCGATGATTCAACGTCACGTCACCGCCGTACTCGGCGTCGCCTAACAACTCCTCGGCGCTCGCACAACGCAGAAGTCGCGGCCGGGTGAGAAATGGCAGCTTCCACCCGGCCACGACATCCGCCAGGCGGGGGGACACCGACGTCTGCGACGAGACACACCATGCCCGACCGACCTTGCGTCAACCTTGCGGCAACTCGCCCGAGACGGTTGACGAGCTCAGCGAGAGGCGACCCGCCCGCAATTCGGCCGCCTGACGCTCGTCGAATAGTTCGGCGTCGATGAGCCCGACATCCTCATGACGAGCCCGGAACAGATTGGCGATGAAGTGCATCCGTTCTGCGTGCGATGCCCAGTTCCTCGCCCCTCGCTTGTGATCGTCTCGACCAGGGTCGAGATCGAAGCGGCGAAGTAGACCGCGAGTGACCGGTTCGTCGATCGTGCCAACGTGTCCTCGAAACAGGGTCGTCTGGCGAGGGTCTCGCGGGACCCAACGCGGTCGCCGGGAGCGCAGCGGCCGCCCGATTTTGACGATGCCGTCAGGCACCAGGATGGCCAGCGCGAAACGAGTGAGGAAGCGAGACCAGGCCCGATTGACCAGCCGCATCGCCCACCGGGTGGACAGGCCGGAGCGGTTGACGATCAGCCGTTGAAACGCCTTGCCGCAGTCGAGCGCCAGGCTGGTGTGCACATATCCCTCGGCTCGGCATTGCTCATACCCACCCAACTGCAGGTTCGCCGCAAGCACCAACTCCGTCTTGCGATCACGGTCCGGCTCAAGAATCGCGTCGAAGTACAACCGCATGCCGGAGCGCAACATCTCGGGGTCGGCCGACTCCGACGGCACCCACGAGTCATCGAGTTGGACGAACTCGACGGCCAACAACTCGCACCGCTCCCCGTACCGCCGCCATCGGTCCTCTCGATTCGCTCGGTCCTCGGGATGATCGACCGGAGCGGCGAACTCCTCGATAAATGTGGCCACGGCCAGCCCGATCTCGAGAAAGATCAAACGGTTTCCAGCCGCCAGCGAACGGAACACAGCACCGTGATCTCGCCCGGTGTGCCGCTGCAAGGCGCGAGCAATTTGGGACCGCCACGGCAGCTTCGACTCCCGCAAGATCGGCGGCAGTTCGTCGGGGTTGATGCTGGCCCCGATGGTCTTGGACGACCATGCGGCGAACGTACACCAGTTGGCGACGGTGATGGACGGCTCGTGCGCCTCGAAGAGTTCTGTCAACTGCCGAGCGAGGCTGGCATAGCCGAGTGTCACCCGCCGATTCCGCAGGATGAGCGCGTCGTGCTCCTCGTCGAGCGGGAATCCCGGCGTCGCGATGGAGCGAACGTCGACAACACCGACAACGGCCGAGATCGACGGAGCACGCACGACCGACCCGTCCACCGTCGGGCGATAGTGGAGTAGGCGGCCGGTCATCGCCTACGAGGTCGTGTTGATGAACGACGTCGTGTTGATGAACGACGGCGCAATCGCGAACCACGGCGCGTCCGACGGGCGCTGGGACGGAGCCGCCAACGCTCGACCTGTTCATCGGTCAGCCGAAAGGCGTGGGGACCACTGCCAAGCCCACGGCTGATGAACATCCGGATCACCAGGCGACCCAGCACACGCATCGGCCACCCTGATACCGCACGGACCGCTCGCTCCGATGTGGCCCGGCGACCGACCTTCGAGATGATGGGGACTGCCCTACCCCACCAGGCCGGGGGTGGGACACCCAACATTTTGGCGACATCTGATCCTGCGGCGTGATGGACGATGGTGCGCGGCAGTTTGCGACAGCCGGTCGGCATTGCCTGCTCCAACTCGTCGAGGAGCGCCGCCGCAAGCCGACGGCCTTCGGGCGACGGCCGGTGATGCCGAACGGCGATGAGGTGATGCGCGGCGCGGGCCGTCGCCGGATCGGCGATCAATTGGGCGTCATCGACGCCAAGCAGCGCCCCGATGATCGACCACAAATGCAGATAGGCCTTCTGCTCATCGGGCGTCAATCGCACGCCGAGGCGGTCGAGGGCATCGAATACGACGGTGGTGAAGGTCAGCAACGTCCCGAGCAGGTCCTCCTGATTGATCGGAACACCCCACTGATCGTTCCAGCCACCCCCGGCGAGCACCTGATGGCGGATCACCGAGTGCAGCAGGCGAATCATCCGAACGCTGCGGTACGACTCGCTACCTGTCACGAACACAACCCGGTCCTTGTCGGTCAGACCATGGAGATCGAACAGCAACTGTGCGGTTTCCGCGAGACGACGGGGCACCTGCGTCCCGGCAAGCGCCGAGGTTTGCGCGAGCACTTGTACACCGTGGGCCGCGGCGTAGGCATGGGGTAACGAAGCACACGCCAATGAGGCCGCGATGTGCAACGACCAGCGCTCGAAGACCTCCTGGCCTTGGCGAATCAGATCGGGTTCGGCCCACGTAGGAAACTCGACATCGGCAATGAACCACTCGCGAAGCGCCTCCGGAGGGGACAGCTGTTGGAGCACCCGGCGAAACTCGACGAGCAGGTCCTCCTCGGCTGCAAGACCCGCGGCCAGGACCGCAACGGTGGCGTCCGCGAGTGGGTCGCCACACCGCCGGGCACGATCGAGCCGGTCGGTCGACACCGACGGCTGCAGGTCGTAGGTCACGAGCTCTGCTCGTGACCGGTCGGTCGAGCGAGCGCCAGCGAGCCGAACGACGATGGGGTTCGGGGGCGCAGCCCCCGGGTACAAACGGTCACGAGGTATCGAGAGCGGGACCACCGTCATCGAGGATTTCGAGCACCGTCTCGACCAACCCCGCCGCGCTCAGCCGCCGACCCCGCCGAAACGCGTGGAGGAATACCTCATGCCCAAGTAGTTCGCGCAAGCGCGACTCTGCGGCGCGCGCTCCGGCGGTTTCGCGCCACAACGTACGCGACAACGACCCGCATATCTGTGCGGCGACCTCGAGGTGGCCCGCTCGCGTCAGGGGGATCAGCAACCCGGTGATCTCCTGCAGAAGCCGCTCCAACGGCATGTCGGTCACCACTCGCGCCAGCGAGCGCAGCAACGGAACAACGTCGTTCGACGCCGTGGCCGACCACATGGTTCGCGTCGAATGGGCCTCGACCAGGGAGCACCGAGCCATTGCCGCCAACTCCCGGGCAGCCTCAATCTGTTCGAGCGCTCGCTCAGGGTTTGCCACCACCCGGGCGCGGGCCATGCTGAATTGGCCCATTGCCTTGATCGTCGTGCTTTCATACCGCCGACCGAGCCGAACACACGACAACGCGGCCCCGATGCTCACATCGAGTCGGCCGGTATCAGCGCTGACGAACGCAAGATTGAACGCAGCGAGCGCGGCACCCATCGGGTCACCGGTCGTGGTGGTGTAGGCCTGCAGGAGCTGCAAATGTCGACGCGCTCGATCGTCGACGATGCCGAAACTCGACATCACCGAGTGGAGGAAAAGATCGCTATCGATCAGCCACGTCGGACGGGCCCCATCGACGACCGCCCGGGCGGCCCGTTTCGACATATGAATCGCCGCCGTGAAGTCACCCCGCAACATCAGCGTGTGGCCGGCGAGGGCGAGCACCTCGGCGGCACGATTCGAAGTCGGGATTTCGTCACGTCCGGCCAGGTCAACGGCCCACTCCTGGTACTCCACCCGTTCGCGCAGCACTGCTTCGGTCAGCAGCCCGGCGACGAGCGGCACTTGCACGTCGAACCAACCGTAGAGCTGGCCCGACCGATATGCGGCGCGTAGGTTCGCCGACTCCGAAGTCACCACGTCGGCCCAGTACGCCTCCCGAGCTCCGAAGCCTTCGTCGCGGGCCGCCGAGATCAGTTGCACCATCGTCTGGGCCTGTAGTCGACGGAACTCAACGAGTTCTCCGGCGACTTCGGCGAGGCACCGCCCTACATCGGCGATCGGAGTCAACATTCTGTACCGCCGCAACCCGTGACTATCGACTTCGACACGCAACAGGCTGTGCTCGGCGAGCACCACCAGGTCGTGCATCGGGTCTCCTGTCGGGTCGACCAGCCGCGCCAGCCGACGAAAGGCATCGATACCAACGCCGGCTTCGAACACCGATACCGCTCGGAAGAGCCGTTGAAGTCGGGGAGCGAGGCCGTGGTAGGTGACCCCCACGGCACCGTCGAGCGTTCGGCCCAGGCCAGCACTGACCAGGGTCTGTGACCATCCGGGATCACCATCGAGGCTCGCCAGCACCTCTGAGGCCGGGAGAACCGCCAAGCGAGGTGCAATCAGTTCGATCGAGAGCGGGTGGCCATCGAGTCGACGGGAGATCGCGACGAGTTCCTCGTCGTTGACGCTCAGGGTGGCGCCGGCTGCCTGCGCTCGCTCGGCGAGCATTGCCACCGCTGGGCTCGTGGCATCATCACCTCGAAGCGGAGCAAGTCGGTACAGGTACTCACCCGATGCGTGAAGCGCCGTGCGCGATGTTGCCAGCACGCGCACCGAGCTTCGGGCGAGGAGCTCGGTGACCACCGATGCGGCAGCCTCAATGGCCGCCTCGCATCCGTCGAACACCACGACGGATTCTTCGGCAAGATCGAGTGTGTCAAACAACTTGGGCTGGGCGACGCCGGGCGACGGCGTTCCGGCGGCCCGACACAGCACCTCGATCATCTCGTCCACCGACCTGGCTGCCTCGACGTCGCACCAGATCACCGAATCGAACTGGGCCGCGGCCTCCGTTGCCAAGCGAGACTTACCAAGTCCACCTTCGCCGATGATCGTGACGAGGCGGGCCGTCGACAGGCGTCCGCGCACTTCGGCGAGTGCTGCTTCGCGGCCATACAACCGCCCAGGAGCCATCCGTCGGCCCCGCCGCGGTGAGGGCTCAACCGCAGTTGTCTGGTCCGCACCCAGCATTGCCTGCTCCAGCGCAATCAGTTCGCTGTGGGGATCGAGGCCGGTTTCCCGACGAAGGTGCGAACGAAATTCGTGCAGCACCCGCAGCGCCTCGGTGTGTCGACCAAGGCCGGCCAGCGCTCGCATCCGGGCACCGCAGACCTGTTCACCGAACGGTTGACGAACCTGCAGGGCCTCGCTCGTCACCAGCGCCTCGGCAAAGCGTCGGCGGCTGAGCAGCACCTCGATGAGGTGGTATTCGACGCTGTCGCGCACACCGTGGAGTCGCGTCACTTCCGCTTTGACAAAGTGCTCGTCGGCAAACTCGCCGAACGGTACTCCCCGCCACAGATCGAGCGCGGCCTCGGCAAGCTCCAGGGGCGCGGTCAGCCCACCCTGAATGAAGGCCTGGGCGCGCTTTTCGAAGATGTCGAGATCGCACCGATCGGGATCGACGGTCAGGACGTAGCCACGACGAGCCCGGTCGATGGACACATCTCCCGATAACAGCGACCGGACTCGGCTGACCTTCGAATACAGCGAGCTCTCGGCTGCCTTTGGCGGCCGCGAGTTCCACACCACATCGATCAGGTCGGACGCATTGATCGGCTGCTGATTCCGCCGGGCCGCCAGCACCGCCACCAACCGCCGTTCCAGGTACGCCTCGGGCGGGGTATCCGACAACTCGACTCCGCCGAAGAGCCTGACGTCGAGCGTCATCGTGCTGACCGCGTCATGCGCCCGCCCGTGGGGTTCCCCGACCATCTGACTCGCATCCACTCGAACTCACCCCGGAACCAGCACGACCACATTCCCATCGGTCGCGCTTCGCGTTCCTCAAGACTAGCGATCGAACGGACGGGCGAGAAGCGGTGATCAAATCACGTTCCGTCACGGAACTTTGCCGTTCAGGTGTCACGGGCAAGCCAGAGCACGACGGCAGTCAGGAGTGATGCCCCGACTGCGACCCACCCCCACGCCCGCGCTGGACCGAACGCAACAACAACCATGACAACGGCAAGACCCGTTGCCACCACGTTCAGCATGTCTTTCGCCGATCCTGCCGGTGGACGGGATCGGGCCCGCCGCGCACCACGGCGGGCCGGCAACGCCACCGGACTCCACTCGGCCCGCACCGAGCTTGAGTCGTCGGCATTGTTGATCGATCCCATCACGACGAGATCGTGACGCATCGACCTTGCGCGGTTCTTGCGCGGAGGTATAACTACTCGACCGAGTCGAGCTCACCTGCGAAAACGGTGCTCGCCGGAGACGCTCCGGCGATGAGGTCGGCGGCGAGGATGACCGCCGCGCCCGTATAGGCGGTGACTTCCTGGTCGGGGAAGGTGATCAGTCCGGGATAGACGATTCCCGTCAGGTACGCACCACCGTCAACTCGATGCGACCGGGTCCACTGCAACAGGTCGGCGGCGGTGGCAACGTCGCCGATCGACGCACAGGCAATCGACGCCTCGGCGGTTTCCGAGGCCGTGATCCACGGTTCGTCGTTGACGCAGCGCACCCCGAGACCGTCCATCACGAATGCGTCCCACCCGTCGCCGAGGCGGGCCTTAGCGCCCTCGCCGGTGAGGGCCCCACTGATGACCGGGTAGTACCAATCCATTGCCCAGCGGTGCTTGGGCTCAAAGGCCTGCGGCCGATGGCGCAGGGCGTCGTCGAGCCGACGCTGCGCGGCCGCCCACTTCGGCTTGCCTTCCCCCACCAACTCGGCGAGCAGCAGACCGCAGCCCACGGAATGACGGATCGAGGAGGATCCCGTCAACAAAGCATATGACCAGGGCTTTTCCTCAACTTCGCGGGCCCAGAGGATGCCACCGGCGGGCAGTTGCATCGACACGACCCAATCGAGGGCCCGCTCGACCGTCGGCCACAGATGATCGACGAAGCCACGATCCCAGGTGCACAGCCAGTGGTGCCACACGCCAGCAGCGACGTACGCACAGACGTTAGTGTCCAGCTTGGCCTCTTCGACCGAACCGTCGGGCCAGTAATAGTTGTGCCACGAACCGTCGGCGCGCTGCGTGTCGGCGAGCCATTCGTAGGCTCGCTCGGCTGGGCGATGCAGCTCGGCGACGTCGAGGGCCATTGCCGTTTCCACGTGGTTCCATGGGTCGCAATGGCCACCCTCGAACCACGGGATCATCCCACTGTCGACCTGCAGCGAGGCGATCCACTCGGCCGTCTCGTGGACTTCGTCTGCCGTGAGCACCCCGGGCAGATCGGGCAGGCGGCTCACGAAACGCCCGCCATCGCACCAACGGAAGCCGGCTTGTGGGCATAGACGATGAAGCTCTTGCCGAGCAGCGGGCTGAGCGCCTTTTCGGCCAGACGAGTCGAACGCGGGCCCTTGATGATGTCCCACTCCAGGAATTCGCGGTACTTGGTGACCAGCGGATGGTCGTTGCGGGCCGGCCCCACTGCGCACTTCAGCCACCAATAGGGAGAGTGCAGGGCATGAGCGTGGTGCGAGCCGACGACGTCGAGACCGGCGGAGCGAAGCTTCGCCTTCAATTCGGTTGCCGAGTAGATCCGCACGTGTCCGCCGACCGACTTGGGGGCGTGATACTCATCCGACAGCATCCAGTTGATCTTCTCGGGCCACCCCGTCGGCACCGTGACCCCCAACATGCCATCGGGCTTGAGGACGCGAGTGAGCTCGCTGATTGCCGCGACGTCGTCTTGAATGTGTTCCAACACCTCAGAGGTGACGATACGGTCGAAGATGCCGTCGGCGAACGGCAGCTTCGTGGCATCGCCACGCAGCACCCCAACGAAACGGTCCATCGGAATCTCGCCGGCGACCGCCATGGCCCCAAAGGTCGCCCGGGTACCGGTCAGTTCTTCGGCGGCGTAGTCGAGAGCGACGACCCTCGCCCCCCGGCGGGCCGCCTCGAACGCGTGGCGACCAAACCCGGCCCCGGCATCGAGGAACAGGTCGTCGGGGCGCAGCCCCAACTTTTCGTAACGAACGGTCAGCATCAGCGTTTGCGCAGCTTGGCGACGTTTTCCGGCATGGCAAGCACCTCACGGTATTGATCGACGGTGAGCTGGGCGCAGTACTTCCAGCTCCACCGTTCGACGACTCGTTGACGACCGGCAGCTCCGACGCGGGCCCGCAGCTCCGCGTCGTCGAGGCCCCGGCGGATTTGGGCGGCGAGCGCCTCGGCGTCACCGGTGGGACACTGCAGCACGGTCTCACCATCGGTGCCGGTGACCTCGGGCAGCGCGCCGCCGTCGGTCGCTACCAGGCAGATACCGGTACACATCGCCTCGATAGCCGGCAGGCTGAAGCCCTCGTACAGGCTGGGCACGACGGCGAGTTCGGCTTCGGAGTACAGCTCGACGATCCGCTCGTCGGTGACTCCCGAGACGAAGTCGATGAACGGGCGTAGGCCGAGCTGCTCAATCAGATCGAGGCTGGCGCCGGGCTTCGGCTTACCGATGATCGTCAGGCGTACGTCGCGCTCGGTGCGCAGCTTGGCCATCGCTTCGAGCAGGTACGACAGACCCTTGAGCGCCACATCGGCCGAGGCGGTGGTGATCAACTGACCGGGCTTGCGGGTGACGCCGGGAACCGGCTTGAACAGATCGGGGTCGACGCCGACGGGCACCAGGCGCATGGTCTCGAGCGGGACGCCCATGTCGGCATGGATGTCCTTAATCGAGTTTTCCGACACGACGACCACCCTGGGCATGCGGGAGGCGACGCGGCCCTGCATCTCGACGAAGTTGTACCAGCGCTTGATGCCGCGGCGCTTGCGGCGATTGGGGGTGTGCGCCATCTCCAACGCCCGGTCGCGGGTGATCGGATGGTGGAGCGTCACGATCGTCGGCAGGAACTTGTTGACCCGCAAGATGCCGTAACCGAGGCACTGGTTGTCGTGCACCAGGTCGAACTCGGCCTTGCGCTTCTTCAATTCGGGGAGCACCCGCACCGAGAAGCCGAGCGGCTCGCCGAACGTTCCCTTCAGGTGGGTGAGGGTCTCGACCAGGTCACCCTTAGACTTGATTTCCCAAAAGCCAGGGAGCCGGCCGGGGAAATAGTCGTTCCAGATGTCGAGGCTGGGAAGTTGATGCAGCGGCACGCGCTCATCGAGGATGGGGTACGGCTGCCCGCTGAACACTTCGACGTGGTGACCGAGGTCGACCAACGCCTTGGTGAGGTGGCGGGTGTACACGCCTTGACCGCCTACGTGGGGTTTTCCCCGGTAGGTGAGGTAGGCGAGACGGAGCGGGCCGTTGGGGTCCACTGCACGGGGCATCCGATCGATGCTACCGACGGGTAAGCCGCACCCTCCGGCCGAACGCAATCGTCACATGGTTGGAAACCACCCGTAGTGATCATTCGGGCCGACACCGACGCTCCGGAACTACCAGGAGAGGCGCATCCAGTGGACGAACGGGTCGCCCGGTTCGACGATCGCCGGGGCGAGATTGAGGGTGTTCGACGGACCCGATTGCGGCTCGACACACGTCGCATGATCGGGCATGTCGTAGACGACCCAGTGATCGCATGACGAGGTGATCTGCAAGGAGAAGTCGTCCCAGCGAATCGACACCGGTTGGGCGACGTCGGCGAAGCTGTCATCCCACGGGGGCGGCGGAGCTGGTGAGATGGTTTCGGCGGTACATACGTAGTCGTCGTCGCGCAGGTACATCAGCCCCGCTTGGAAGTCGATGGCGTCGGGCTTGACGAACCACGGATGCCAGCCCACGGCGGCGGGCATCGTGACGGTGGCGTGGACCTCGATCCAGCAGGTCAGCGATTCGTGTTCAAGTTCGAAACGTTGGCGGACGATGCCAGGAAAGGGCCAACCGTCACCATCGCCGATCGGGGTTTCGATCTCGACGGCGAGCGACCCCTCACGAGTGACCGTCCACGGACGAGTAAAACCGGTGCCATGGATCGCATGCGGATCCATGTTGATCGGCAGCAGGTACTCGACGCCGTCGTATGTGAACCGGCCACGAGGAATGCGACCCACCCAGGGGACCATGGGATACGAACCCCAGTGGAGCGGGTTCGCCGGCTCGTTGCCAGCGATCAGCTCACGTCCGTCGACCTGGAAACTGGCAATTCGCCCACCGTGATGCGCGTCGATGACGACGCACGCCGTATCAGTCTTCAGTTGGAGGGGATTCACGCGGTGGCTGCCTCGGGCTCGTCGGTTACGAGCGGCAAGGATACGGCGGTCGAGGCGAGCACATCGGCGAGAGCGGCCGCATCGTCAGGGGAAATACAAATGGACGCGATGCACACCGAACCGCGCCATGTGCTGAGCACGTACACCCGTCGGTCGGCATGCCACGTGACGCGCAACGACTGATCGCCCCCGCGGGCATCGGGTACCGCCACCCGCACCCGTGCAGCATCCCGTAACGCGACCATTCTCAATTGCCTCCTCGTCGTCCGCCGGCGCTTCCGCCTCGATCGGCTACCTCGTTGCGCCTGGCGGCGCGGGCACTCGGCGGAGCACAGCGGGAAAGGAGCACATCTGCGAGCATGCCCCATATGCGTGGACTGGTGCAACGGGTAACTCGGGCCAACGTGACGGTTTCGGGCGAAATCGTTGGTGAAATCGGCGCGGGGCTGTGCGTGTTGGTCGGGGTTACTCACGACGATGACACTGCGAAAGCCCGCAAGCTGGCGGCCAAAGTCTGGAATCTACGAGTGATCGACGACGAGTCTGGCGTGATGAACCGCTCGGTCGCCGAATCGGGCGGGGCGGTGCTGATCGTCAGCCAGTTCACGCTCTACGGCGACACGGACGGCGGGCGGCGACCTTCGTGGATCGCCGCGGCGCGCCCCGAGCACGCCGAACCGCTGGTCAGCGAGGTCGTCGACGAACTTCGCCTCCTGGGCGCCACCGTCGCGACCGGCCGTTTTCGTACCGAAATGCTCGTCGAACTCGTCAACGACGGCCCCGTCACCGTGATGATCGAGCTCTAACGTCAAATGTCGGCAAATCCCGACACTCGTGTCTTGCGCGCGATGTCGGGTATTCACGACATCACGCGATATCGTCGCGTGGATGGCTGAGACCGCATCGCTCCCGTCAGGCACTCCAACAACACTTGGAGTCACCCTGCGCACTTTGCGGCGGCGGCGCGGCCTGTCGCAGGCCGAACTCGCCGCCATGGTCGGCATCCAGCGTTCGTACCTTTCACAACTGGAGAATGGCGACGTCAGCGAGCAGGTCAAACGCATTTTCGACGTGCTCATCGCGTTGTCCGGCGAGCTGACCGTCACTGATCGGAGCATCTGATGTCTGCCCTCGACATCTGGCTGTACGGCAATCGGGTCGGGCGACTGACATCGGTCCGGGCCGACCATCTCTCGTTCGAGGCCGACGCCGACGCGATCCAGCGGTGGGGCCCCGGGTCGAGCGTTCTGTCGATAGCTGTCCCGCTCACAACCGAAGTGAAGGTCCCCGCGGATCGGCTCAGGGCATTCTTCAATGGTTTACTTCCGGAAGGCGCGGCGCGAGAGATCAACTGGCCCGCCGGTTCAATCTCCGGCCGCGCGACGTGATCGGCATGCTGCGGGAGTTGGGCGAGGATTGCGCCGGAGCAGTCATGGCCCTGCCGTCGGGGGAGGTTCCGCCCCGACGCCCTGAGCGCTACGAAATCCTGTCGGCTTCGAAACTGGCCGCGCTCGTCGACAACCTGCCGGCGGCACCCCTCGGGATCGGCGACGGGCCGGTGACGCGCAAGTCACTGGCTGGCATCCAACCCAAACTGTTGGTGAGCAAACTGCCGTCGGGCGACTGGGCGTACTCAACTGACGGAGCGCCATCCACGCACATCTTGAAGCCGGAGGAGGCGGCCTACCCCGGCGGGGCATCCAACGAGGCGTGGTGCATGCGACTCGCCAAGGCGTGCGGACTGACGACCGTCGATGCCGATGTACTGCAGATTGGCGAGGTTCCGGTGTACTGCGTCTCGCGCTACGACCGCATCATCGACGGCGACCAGGTCGGGCGCATTCATCAGGAAGACTTCTGCCAGGCGCTCGGCATAGAAACCTTCGACTCTCGCGCCAAGTACGGGGTGCATAGTGCCAAGCGACTGAACCTGCGGGCGATGTCTGAGATTCTGCGCTTCCATGCCCCCGTCGAGCGCGCCCGACTGCTGGCGATGACAACGTTCCATGTGGCAATCGGCAATGCCGACGCTCACGGCAAGAACCATTCGATTCTCCACCACGCCGACGGCCGCATCGAACTCGCACCGATCTACGACGCCTGGTCGACGATCCAATATCCACGGCTGACCCGGACGCTCAGCTTGTCGATCGACCGCACATTTCAGCTCGAGGCGATCTCGATGGAGCGGCTCATCGCCGAGGCAACCACATGGGGCCTCGGAACTGCTGCCGCCCGCGTCGTCGTCGACGAAACCCTCGAACACCTCGCCACGGAAGTTGAGAACGCCGATCACCGCGACGGTCTCACCATCTCCGACAGGTTCGCCACGTCCATCCGCCGCCGCGTGAGCGACCTTCGCCGCGTTGAATAGGCCCTGCTACGCGGGGGTCAGCGTGCGGACCGAGGCGCCCATGAGGTCGAGGAAGTTGTCGCAGTAGAACGCCTGGCGGACGGCGTCGCTGGCGTCGCCGAGGCTGCGCTCGAAGCGTTCGATTGGGCGGCGACCGCCTTCGACGTGGGGGTAGTCGCTGCTGAACATGGCGACTTCGGCACCGGCCTCGCGGATGATCCAGCCGACATCCTCGGTCGGGTAGGGCGTGAACTTCATCGAACGACGCACGTAGTCGCTGGGGCGCATTTCGAGCGCACGAACCCGCTCCTCGTGCTTGACAAAGGCGTCGAAGGCGCTTTCCATTTGGCGCATCCAGCTCGGCACCCAGATCGCCCCCTGCTCGATCACCCCGACCCGCAGGCGGGGGAAGCGGTCGAACACGCCGTCGAACACCATCGTGGCCAGGGTTTGCATCGGCGGAAACGGGATAGCCATGTAGTCGACCGAGCGGAAGTTCTCCTCGCCGCCGTGGAAGTCGGGCGGGATCGGGAGCCCGTTGGCGAAGTACGCCGGGTCGATCAAGTCGCCCGTGCCGCCCACGTGGAAGACGATCGGGATGTCGGCATCCTGCGCCCGCGCCCACACCGCGTCGAGGGAACGATGCGACGGCGAATGGCCTGGCGGGCATCCGTTGGCGATCAGCAGCGCGGCCGCACCCATCTCGATCACCTCGTCGGCCATCGCCGCGGCTCGGTCGAAGTCGACAAGCGGGACGTAACAGGTCGGCAGCAGCCGGGCATCGACCGAGCAGAACTCGACCATGCCGCGGTTGTGAGCGCGAGCGGTGCCGTAGGCGAGGTCGAGATCGCCACCGTGCTCCCAGTCGCGCAGGCGGCGATTGTGGAACGTGTTGAACATCAACTGGCTGGAGAAGCCGAGCAGATCGAGGGCTCGTGGCCGGTCGTCGGCGACGAACGAGCCGGTCGCTGCGAAGTTCTTACGTGCCATGATCTCGACGGCTTCGACGGATCGGTAGGCATCCGACGTATGCCGGGCGGCCAGCGCGTCGAACGTGGCGCGCAGATCGGCCAGCTGCTCGTCGGGATCGCCGGTCTGCTTCAGCTCGTTCCCCCCGCCCAGGTCAAGCGGCTGAATCCGCTCCCGAATCCCCGGGTCGGCATAGTCCCGCAGCCACGTCGGTGTCTCCATGATGTGCGCATCGGCATCGTGGACAACTCGCCCCAACTGGTTGTACGTCATGTTTCGCTACTCCCTCGGCTCGTCTGACACCCGGACCTCGACTATCTCACCATCAACTTCGATGACGATCCGGCAGGTGCCGCCGAGAGCGGCGACGAACGACCGCAACGTTCCGACCTGCATCAGCTCAATACTCGTCGATTCGACCCGGGCAACCTGCGGCTGAGACCGACCCCAGCGGCGAGCTGCCTGATGCTGGGTCAAGCCCGACCGAGTCCTCGCCCACCGCAACACCCTTGCGTCATCCATGATCCGAGGACCATCCACATGTCAGACAACGAGGTTGAGCGGGCGGTATCGGGCTGTGGCTCATACCGACGGGTCCGTCTCGATCTGAACTGCAGTATCTGAGTCACCGTCTCGTTCAGCGCTGACCTCCGAGGCGATCTCCTCGACGAGGTACTGAACCGCGGCCTTGATCGGCTGATGCGGATACGCACGTTCCACGACGTCAAGCGCCTCGCCCACGTCGACAAAATTCGAGAGGCGATAGAGCATCAGGAGATCGACCTCATCGACTTCTCGCGCCGCCATCGCCTTCATGGCGAAGAGGTAGCGCGGCGAAGCTACGCGAACCGACAGTCCAGGCCGCTCGTACGCCACCGTCGAGTTCGGATCCTCACCAGGCATGAACGACTTGGCGGCGTCGTTCAGCCAGTCGTCGGCGAGATCCATGTCAACATCGGCCGCCACAACTCGGGCGATCTCGTAGACAACCTGCTTCGGTTCGAAGACACCGTCGAGGTCGCGTGTCGCCCGGTTCTGGCTGTAGGCAAGCGCCATCGCTCCCCCACCCACCAGGAACAGCGAGATACTGACCTCCCTCCGTTCAGCCTCGTCAGCGACGCGATCAAGGAGTCCGAGAATGGCATCGCGATCAAGAAGCCGCGACTGATCCTTGGACATCAGACATTCACCAGACTTGCCCGCGTGATGAACACCCCGCGATTAGCCAGGGCGGCCGGCGTGTGGGCCATCGCCGTCGCGTGCATGGCCTTGTATCGAGTCACGAACCACCAGGTCTGCAGAAACCGGCGCGGATCGGCCGTCCACGCCGGGATCGACAGTCGCCGGGCAAAAGCCAGGTCCTCGACAACCCCGGCAAGTAGCGCATCCCAACGCTCATCTCCGGTCGTCCGAGGCTCACCACTGACTACGTCGGCAAGGTCAATCGCCGAGTCGGCATCCATAAGGAACTGCCGGACGATCCGTAAGCGCTCGCCCTCAGGCGCGTCAGCGATTTCGCCGGCCACGTCATTGATCGTCTGCACGCACCAAATATAGCACTGAGCGGATATTCACGGCTTGGCACCAGCTAACGATGTCGAAAGTCAGTAAAGGCGAGGATCGTGCCGGTCGTACGGAGGAATCGACCTCCTGGTGGTCCGGGGAAGTTCACCTTGTAGGTGAGCAGCGTCACGCAGCCAGCTTCCACCATCACAACTCCCGCATCGACCCCGACTCTCGATTGAGGGATCAAAATCGGCCACTCGCCCGGAGCGATCGCCAACGCATCGACACGTTGGGTACTCAGCATCCAAGGCCGACCGCCCACGTCGACGGTGACCCGGTCGCTGCTTTGAGGAGAACCGGCCGACGAACTCCACGGCGACCGCGCCAAGGCCGAGTGGCAAGTCCGGGTTCGCCAGGTCGAGGACCGGTCCCTCGATCCACTTATCGATCTCCGTCATCAGCGGCAGACGGCGCACCGCAGATCCGTAAATTCGACCGCCCCGCTCGAACGGATTGAAATGTCCGACCACGTCAGTCCCCGGGATCTCCGCTGACTTCGAGCACAGGCGACGGTGTCGATCGACGCTGGATGCCGAGGCAGGCGAGGAGCGCCAGCGCGGCGGCTGCGACGAAGGGGAGGTCGCCGAGGAGGTTGTAGGGGGTGCGGCCCTCGCGTAGTTCGAGGGTGTGAGTCGCCACGCGTTGTTCGCTGACGCCCGAGCGGGCGGAGACCTTGCCGTCGGGCGAGACGAAGGCGCTGAAGCCGGTAGGGGCCACCTGCACGACCCAGCGGTTCGACTCTATGGCCCGCAACCGTGAGGAGGCGACCTGCTGGCTCTGCAGCACGGTGCCGGTATAGCTCGATCCGTTGGTCGGGTTGACCAGCAGTTGACCACCTTGTGACGTGCCGTCACGGCCGCGGCCGCCGAAGAACACTTCCCACGAGATCACCACCGCCACCCGTCCGATGGAGGTGTCCAGGAAGGCTGGGCCGGTACCCGCCACGGCGTTGCGCGGCACGAGGTCGGTCGGGGCGCCGATCGACTTGAGCAGGCCGCGCAGGGGCATGTACTCCCCGAACGGCACCCGGCGGACCTTCTCGTAGCGACCGGTCACCTCGCCGTTCGGTTCGACGACGACCTGGGCGTTGAGGAATCCGTCGACGCCGACCGCCTCCTCGGTGATCCCGACCAGAATCGGGGCGTTCAACCGTCGGGCCTCGGCGGCAATCTCGTCACGCTCGGGGCTGTCGACGAACAACTCGACGTCGATCACGTTCTCGGGCCACACCACCAAGTCGGGGCCGGGGGCCAACGAGCGGGTGGCGGTAAGGTGTCGCTCGACCACGTCACGCGGGTTGGTGTTCACTGCTCGGGTGCCCTGCGGGCCACCGCCTTGGACGTAGG